>JALOMF010000070.1 GCA_025455635.1 Saprospiraceae bacterium
GTGCACTTGGGAAGCCGCAAGCGAATGTGGCAACATTCAGCATCTTGCCAAACCCAGCGAGCGACAACGTGGTACTCAAGCTGGTGGAAATGCAAGAGCCACAGGAAGTGACTGCCGAAGTTTACAACCAGTTCGGACAATTGATGCTGCGCAAGGATTTTGGCGTGGTGACTTATCTGAACGAACAGTTTGATTTGGGGAGCTTTAAAAATGGCTTGTACTTCCTAAGCCTAAAAATTGGTGAAGCACATTTCGAACAGAAGCTAGTCGTCAGTAAAAACTGATAAATCACCATTTTAGCTGAATAACAAGGCGGCTGTCACCAACACATGGTGGCAGCCGCTTTTTTGTGTAAAACCATATTCAGCCGGTTGCCCAAAAATGACAATAAAAAATGCCTTAATCTGAAAGCCAATTGTAGCTTTGCTTTGCCTCAAAGATTATTTCAATCATAAAATAAACTAAGGTTTTATCATGAAAAACACTCGCCGCAACTTCGTCAAGCGCCTAGCAGCAGGGGCTGTCGCAACGGCTGTTTTGCCCAAAATGGGCAACGCCAATGTAAAACAGGAGATACTGCACTGGGAAAAACCCACTGGCCGCTTTGGCCCCAATGACAAAATCCGCATCGCTGGCATCGGCATGGGCATCATGGGCTTCGGCAACCTCAGCACGGCCATCCAGGTGCCGGGCGTAGAAGTGGCCGCTGTCTGCGACCTCTACGACGGCCACTTGGAACGGGCAAAGGAGGTGTATGGAAAGGACATTTTCACTTCCCGCAGCTTCGAGGAAATCCTCAGCCGAAAGGACATTGACGCTGTTTTCGTCAGCACCTCCGACCACTGGCACGACCACATCAGCATCGCTGCGCTCAATGCGGGCAAGGCGGTTTATTGCGAAAAACCGATGGTGCAGCACATTGACGAGGGCCACGCCGTGGTGGACGCCCAGCGCAAAACGGGCAAAATACTCCAAGTCGGCAGCCAGCGTGTTAGTTCGCTGGTGATGTCCAAGGCCAAGGAATTGTACAAGTCGGGGGCCATTGGCGAACTCATTGCCGCCGAGGCGTTCGTTGACCGCCAATCGGCAAACGGGGCCTGGCAGTACAGCATCCCGACCGATGCCTCCGAGAAGACCGTGGATTGGGGCCGCTTCATCGGTGATGCGCCCAAGCGTGCTTATGACCCGCTCCGTTTTTTCCGCTGGCGCAATTACCAAGATTACGGCACGGGCGTCGGTGGCGACCTCTTCGTGCACCTTTTCAGCGGCCTGCATTTCATCCTCGACACACCGGGGCCGGAGCTGATTTTCGCCACGGGCGGCCTGCGCTACTGGAAGGATGGCCGTGACGTGCCAGACATCCAGATTGCCTTGATGGACTACCCAAAAACGGCGTCGCACCCTGCTTTTAACCTTCAAATGCGGGTGAACCTCATCGCTGGCGATGGCGGCGGCTGGATGAACCGGTTGGTGGGCACCGAGGGCGTACTGGAAGTGGGCTGGTCGGATGTCAAGCTCAAGCGCAGCCCGATTGACAAGCGGCCCGGCTACGGCGGATGGGATACTTTCAACACATTTACACTTGCTCAACAGAAGGACTACGAGCGCTGGTACAACGAAAAATACCCGCCGCTCAAGCCGCAGATACAAGAGCCGAAGGAGCAGCAATGGCTCACGCCAGAGGGCTATGACGAGCGCCTCGACCACCACCGCAATTTCTTTGATTGCATGAGGAATGGAACCAAGCCCGTGGAGGATGCGGTGTTTGGCTTCCAAGCGGCGGCGCCTTCCTTGGCAGCCAATATCAGCTACGCTGAAAAGAAGCTGGTGCGGTGGGATGCCGTGAACATGAAGATGTTGTAATGATAGGTCGGTGGCCGAATCTTCAGTTGTTTTCCGCTTGTGTGATGACAAGCCTGCGGGTGAAGGTTCGGCCATTGTGTACCACGCTCACGGCGTACATGCCGGGGTTCATCACGGCCAGCTCGATGCGTAGGATGCCGTCGTCCACCTTGGCGATGTGCTGTTGGTGTACTTGGGTTCCCGTCCCGTCGAATACGAGCACGTCAATGGACTGGCCCCTGAAACGCTTCATCAGCAGGTTGACCTGACGGCCTGTAGGGTTGGGGAAAATCTCGAAAGCAGGCACTTCCTTGAAATAGACCTTGCGGCGTTCGCTGAAAACTTTTTCACCGTCGGCAAGTGTGAATCGGATGCGGTAGAAATTGTCGCCGGGCATCGGCTCGTTGTCTTGTTCCCTGAAAGTGTCGAAATCGCCAGCGGCTACAAAATGGTTGTTGTAAACGATAATCTCTTGATAATCAACGCCATCGGAAGAGCGCTCCACGGCAAAGGCCACTAAGTCCTTGTCGAAAACGGCAGTCCAATAAAGTTCAGATGACCAGCCAGTAGATTCTACGGTAAGGGAAATAACGGGTGTGTTGGCAGTAGCAGCGACGAGGCTGTTTGCATTTGGTGGAGCTGCAAATAGGAGCAGCCAAAACATAGGGGATAGTACATGTTTCATGGTGATTATAAAATATGTCCACTGATAATGATTGTAAGCAAGACGTATTCTACAGAGGTGGGACCATAATTCTAGAGCAAAAATAGTTTAAAATCAATAAAAAAATAGCATTTTTCTTGAAAAACTTCAAAGATTGGTGGTGTTTAATGTGAGTATATTTGCAAAAAATCAAATAATATGGAGTTTTTCTTGGCCACTTTGTTCTCGCTGTTCTCTATTGTTGACCCACCGGGAGCGGTGCCGGTTTATATTTCACTAACGGATGGCATGGAGCCAAAGCACCGCAACCGTATTGCGCTGTACGCCAGTTTTTACTTCCTGCTCATATTGGTGGGCTTCTTTTTGGCGGGTACTTATATCCTCAGTTTTTTCGGCCTGACGGTACATTCCATGCGCATCGCTGGGGGCATGGTGCTGCTTAGTACGGGCTTCAGCCTCATGGGCGGCAATTTTGCGAAGCGAAAAGGCTACAATGAGAACGTGGCCGCCGATTCCAAGAGCCGCTCCGAAATCGCCTTCACGCCCATGGCCATGCCGCTGTTGTCGGGGCCGGGCAGCATCTCGTACCTCATCACCATGTTCAAGCAGCACCCCGACTGGAGCGAGCGGGTCTGGATTTTGGCGGCCATCCTGGCAATGGGTGTCATGGTTTACCTCACGCTGCGGGCCGCACCGCTCCTGTTCAAGCTCTTGGGGCATGGTGGCCTCAGCGCCATTGCCCGCATCATGGGCTTCTTGGTGGTGGCCATCGGCGTGCAGTTCATCGTGGATGGGCTGGTACACTTGGTGAGCGAGATGGAGTAGGGGAGGGCTTAGTTGGCCATCTTGGCAGCCAGTTTTTTCCCCAATTTGATAAAAGGCATTTCCACGAAGTGGTAAAGTGCCAGCCCCGACAAAATGGAAAGCAAAAGCGTGGCCGCCAGAAACTGAAAGAAGAAAACCAGCTCGTCGCCTCCGGCAAACTGGGATTTCAGCGCCTCGAAATTGGCCATCGTGTAGGTGGTGAAAAGCCAATGGCTGAGGTAAACGCCGTAGGATATTTTGCCCAAAAAATTGAAGAAAGGCATGGAAAAGAAATTGCGCAAGCCCGGCGAACTGATGACGTATGCGATGATGGCCGCTGCGATGAAGCCGGCCAACGTGTAGTCGTTCAGTTGCAGGATGCTGTAAAGCAAATCGTTGAGCGCCTTCGGCAAATCGTAGGTCAGGTAGTAGTGGACGACCATGTAGCCCAGCACCACGGCCAAAAGCAGGGGCAACCGATGCCGGAACCACCATTTTTCGGGTTGCGCTGGCCGCTGGATTTGGTCAAAATGCTTCGCCAACAGGATGCCCAACCCGAAGTGAACGATGAATTGTGAAACATAAAACCAGCCCGCAAACAAGCTCGCCGCCAAGAAAAACACCAACAACCTGCTGCCCTGCCGGGCAATGAGGATGAGGAACGGCACCAACAGCGACATGGCCACCTCCACGCCCAATGTCCAACCGGGGAAAAAATGGTCGTGGTGCCCTCTGACCAGCATGGCCTCCTCCCAGAAAAAATGGGGGTTGTGCAGCAGGGTCTCCCGCCAAAGGTTCCCAAAGCCAGCTGCATGGTGCAGGTAAACGTAGTAGATGAATATCATGAGCAGGAAGGCCGGGTAAAGCCGGAACATCCTCTCCAACGCAAAACGCTGGTAGTAATTGGCCGTGATGGGCGTACCGTCCCGCAGGACTTTGTGCGACAGCACCAAGCCGCTCAACACAAAAAACAGGCAGACCGCATCGTTGCCGTTGAAGACCATGAGCGCCAGCTTGGCCTCGTCCATCCAGTGCCAGTGCGAGGCTATCACATGCGAGATGACGACGAAAATGGCTGCAAGGCCCCTGACGGCATCCAAGTAGCTTAATCGTTCTGTTGGTGGTCGCATGAGCGTTGAAGGGTTCCCCAGGGTTTGTCCTGGAATGGAGGGCAAATCTAGCATTTAAGCCCAAAGCCGCAACCTTTGTTTTGCTCAACCATGCTCGGTCGAATTCGGCGCTTCCAAGCTTCCGTTGGAAAGCTGGTGTGCCCACATCTCCTTGAATTTCAGGCTGTTGGCGGACAGGTGCTCGAAGCTGCCCTCGTCCACTACCTGCCCATTTTCCAATACGTAAATATAGTCGAAGCGGGGCAGCAAGTGCAGCCGGTGCAGCGCCGACACGATGGCCTTGTCGGACGTTTCGGCAAAAAGCCGTTCATAGATTTTCGACTCCGTTTTAGGGTCAACACTGCTGGTCGGTTCGTCCAGCAGCAAGATGTCGCTGTCCTTCGCTGCGAAAACGCCACGAGCCAAGGCCAGCCGCTGTTTTTGCCCACCGCTTAGGTTCACGCCTTTTTCCTGTATGTTCGATTGAAGCCCCTTCGGCAGCTGCGCCACCACGTCGGAGAAGCTCACCTGTTCGCAGATTCGCTCGATTTCGCCCGGTTCGAATGGCAGCCCCAGCGTGATGTTGTATTCGATGGTGTTTTCAAAAATCTCAGGCTCCTGCGGGAACAGCGTGACGTGGTTGGAGATGGCATCGAAGCCCGTTTGCCGAAGGCCGTCCACACTGACCGATACGCCCGGCGCAGGCTCGTACAGTCCCCGCAGTAGCGCCAGCAGGGTGCTCTTGCCGCTGCCGCTCTCGCCGATGAGCGCCACCCGTTGGCCCCGCCCGATTTTTAGGTTCACGCCATGCAGGCCGATGGTTGATTGCGGATTTGGGAATTCGGATTGCAGCGTGGGCGGCTTGTTCGCCTCGTGGTGCGAGAAGTTCAGGTCGGTAATTTCAAGGGATTTCCAGGCCTTCGGCAGCGGGTTGATGGCTTCTGGCAAATGATGCTGCTCGTAGGCTTCGAGGATGTTGAAGGCGGTGGTCACGTCGGTGTTGTGTTTCACCACATCGGTGTAGAGGTAGGCCACGTTGTGGAAAACGCTCGTGAAGCGCTCCACATAGCCCATCACCATCACCAGCCCGCCCAGCAGGAAGGTCTCGCCCGGCGTCCAGTTTTGCCAAACATAGCCAACCAAGATGATGGCGTAGATGATGCCCACGAGCATGTCCACGATGAACCATTTCCATTCGTTGATGCGGATATTGCGGCGATAGGGCGGAAAGATGGCGGCGACTTTGCCCAAAAGCCCAGTTTCCATGCGCCGCTCCAGCCGCAGGGTGATGACCGTGACGATGTTCGAGAGGCTGTCGAACAAGGTGGACGAGACCTTGTGCTCCTCCTCGTTCACCTCTTCCAGCGTCTTGATGTACGGTTTGTCGAAGCGAATGATGATGAGCACCACGAACACCCCCAAGACCGTGGCCACCAGCCCGAACAAGGGTGCGAAATAGACCATCGCCACGAACGAAAAGGCAAACTTGAAGAACGTGTGCAGGTACTCAAAGCCCTGCTCAAAGAAGCGCTTCATGGCCTCGTAAGCCTTGCGGATGCGGTTGATGGTGGCACCGCTGTGGTTGTCTTGGTGCCAACGCACGGGCAGGTGTAGGGCCTTGTGGTAGAGTTCTTGGAGGAAATTGCGGCTGAGGTTGAAGGCCAGCTCACGTTCGAGTACACGGGCCGGGCCGTGGAAGACCCAGTCAAGTAGCCTCACCCCGACAAAAGCCCCAGCGTAGAGCCATGCCGAGCGCAGCACTGCCGTGCCGTTCTGTTGCACATCGTTGATGAAAACGCCCCAGATGATGGGGTAGAGCACCTGCGCCAAGTTGCTCAACATGAACATGGAATAGATAAACACAAATCGTCGGCGCTCCTTGCCTGCATACTGCCAAGCCGTGGCAAGCATGTTGAGGTAGGGGTTTTTGAAAATAGCGGACGAGGGGCTTTTGGCGGCTGTAGCTTCGGCAGATAAAGTTGACTGCATAAGTAGGTCGGTTTAAGCTGTACCACCAGCGGCTCGTTTCCGATAGCTTTTAAAATCATGTGGCAAGCTGAGTTTTGGGGAACGCAATAATCGAACTTAGAGTTCGGGGGCAATTCGTTTTTAGAAAGTACTTCAAGGTACAATATTCTGTTATATTTGGCCCAGCTAGGCAAAAGCTTTGGCGAGCATGTTTTCGTCGAAATACTTACTGCCTTTCAAGCTCGGTTTCACCAATATTTTTCACACAAAACAAAACGTCCAATGCGAAAAGTCCTTTACCTACTGTTCACCCTTGCCCTGCTTTCCGTTTTTTCTTGCAAAAAAACAGAACCTGCCCCCCAGAGCACCGAAGACCCAGCCTCCAAACCAGTTTTGGTGGAAAAAAAGAACCCCGTAGCGCCTCCCCTCGACAGGCCGCAACTCAGCCGGGAGGAAATTGATGCAGCCATACAGCAGTTCGTTCGGAACAAAAACGACTTCCGCTGGAGCTGGGTGGACATCCATTTCATCTGGAGCGCTGCGCAATTCGGTGACAACGCCATCGCCATCGGCTACAAGCCAGCGCACATCGCCGACGTACACCCCATCCTGCACGAGATTGACCTGCAAGACCCCGAATGGAAGGCTGTCCATGACGCCCTCATCGAGCTGGTATCGAAGGGCCTTGGCAACGCAGACCCCGCCAGTTTCATCCTGGAAGACGACCCCGTGCTCCCCATCCTGACCATCAAACTGACCGACCTTGCAGTGCTCACGCAACTTTCCAACTTGGAGAATATCCGCTACATCGAGCCGCTGGACTACCGCCCCGCAGAATGGGAGGAAGCCGGTGACCGCTCCACCTCCGGCTGCGGGGGCAGCACGGAGCCGCTCAACACCAGTGACTGGACGAATATCACGCCGAGCAATTGCCGCCTGCCTTGGAATTTCAACAATGTGAGCATACCCACAGCTTGGGGTACAGCACAGGGTCAGGGCGTGACGATAGGTGTCATTGACGCCGGCATAAGCGCTACCCAGAGCCTGCTCGGCAGCAGCTTCAACAACGGCGACTCCAACGTGGGCCGCACGGTTTCCACCGGCTTCACTTGGGGCACTTCAGCCAACAGCACTTGCACCCACGGCACGTCCATGAGCGGCCTAGCCGTCGGGCCTCGCAACAACCTCGGTGCTACCACGGGCGTGGCCTACAAGTCCAACCTTCATTTCATACGGGGCTGTGAGGACGTAGTGCTCGACAAGAGCAGCGAGCGCACTGGCGTTAAGAACGCCCTTGTTCAAATGGGCAACAATGCTTCCATCAAAATCATCAGCATGTCCATCGGTACGCCATTTTACAGCAGCGTTCTGGAAGACGGGGTCATTTTCGCCAACAACAATGGCAAGATGCTGTTCGCAGCAGCTGGCACATCCTTCTCATGGACGAGCTGGTGGGGCGTGGTTTATCCCGCCGCATTTTCACAATGCAATGCCGTCACGGGTACCGACGAGAGTGGCAACACTTGCAACACTTGCCACGATGGCAGCCAAGTGGACTTCACGGTGACCATGGAGCGCAACGCCAACGATGAACGTACCTCGCTGTCCTATGCCATGAGCGGCACAACGCCGACCTATATTGGTGGCTCATCTTGCTCCACCGCCATGGCGGCGGGCATAGCTGCGCTGGTCTGGTCGGCCAGGCCAAGCTTGACTAGGGCGCAAGTATTTACCTGCTTGAAAAACACGGCGGCCAATTATCCCAACGCCAACAGCTACCATGGCTGGGGCAGGCTGAACGCTGGTGCGGCTGTTGCCTTGGCTTTGACGCTGTAGAAAACACAACTAGAATTACTGCAAGACCTGACTGGTTTCACAAACCTGTCAGGTCTTTTTTTTTGCCAAAACCCCGGATTCTGCCAAGCAACCCCAGCTTGGGTTTGGCCGGAGCGATAATTAACAAACCGGGCGGGTGCATTATGCCTACCTTACACGATGAACCAAAAATTCGAGGCCATCGTCGCTGGCATTATTGCCGACAACTACGCCACCTGCGAGGATTTTTTTGATGCAAAACTCGTGACTGCGCTCCGCAACAACCTGATTGGCCGCAAGGCCAACCACCAGATGCACCAAGCTGGCATTGGCCGCAAAGCCAGCTCCCAACAGAACCTGCAAGTGCGAGGCGACGTGATTTCGTGGCTCGAAGGCGATACCATAGACCCGGCAGAGCGGGCTTTTTTTGATGGTATCGAGGCGTTTTACCGCTACCTCAACCAAACCTGCTACACTGGCATCAATGGCAGTGAATTCCATTATGCGCTCTACGAGCCTGGCAGTTTCTACAAGCGCCACCTCGACCGTTTCAAGCACGATTCGGGCAGGCAGGTTTCGGTGGTAACTTACCTCAACGACGATTGGGCAGATGCCGATGGCGGCGAGCTGGTGCTTTACCTCGAAAGCGGGGTGCAGACCATCCGGCTCCAACCTGGCAGGGTCGTGTTTTTCAAAGCAGATGAAATCGAGCACGAAGTGAAGATGGCCCACCGTGGGCGGATGAGCATTGCAGGCTGGCTGCTGCGGGTGTGATGTTTTTGATTGGTGTTTTTGGGTTTATAACGGTTTATAACGGTTTATAACGGTTGATAACAGTTGATTAGGGTTGATAACGGTTTATTTCGGTTGATAATGGTTTATGTGGTTCTTGATTAACGGCAAACAGGTATTATAAACCGTTATAAACCCCTATCAACCGTTATCAACCCTTATCAACTACACCCAAAACTTGGCCCCATTCCTTAAAACTCCCAGGTGCCTCCCGCTGTGTAGTGGCGTCCTGGCATCCGGTAGCGCTCCAGTTCCTCGTACTGGTTGTTGGTGAGGTTGTCGAGGGCGAGGTAAAACTGCACCTGCTTGGCGGGCTGCCACCCGATTTTTGCGTTCAGCACAAATGCGGCGTCCGGCTCGTTGCCGGGGTAGATGAACACCTCCTTGATGGCGCTGCGGTAGCGGGCGTTGGCGTTGCAAGTGAATTTGCCAAGGAAAGCCGTGGCGCCCACGCCCAAGGTATGCTTCATTTTGTAGGCCAAGTCATCGTTGAGGCGGCCCTCGCTCACGTCACGGGCATCGAGGTAGGTGTAGCCGATGTTCAGGCGGGCCTTGTTGCCGACCTGCCGCACGTAGGCTACCTCGAAGCCCTGCATCACCGCCTCCTTCAGGTTGATGACCCGGTAGCGCAGCGGTTCCAGTGGCTTCGACACTTGCAGGAACGAAATCAAGTCTTGGTATTTGTTGTAAAAAACAGCCACATCGAAGCTGCTGCGGTTTTTCAGGCTCCACTTCACGCCCAGTTCCGCCGACACGGTCAGTTTTTCGGATTTCAAGCTCGCATTTGGCTCAAAAGAAAGGCCGCCGCCCTGCTCGAACTTGATGAAACGCTCGGCCATTGCGGGGTTGCGGAAGGCTTGCGCCAGCAGTGCCCGTACCCCCAGCGACTGCGAGGGTTGGTAGAGCAGCGCCAGTTTCGGGCTAAAATTCGTCTCTTGGAACTCGCCGAGGATGCGGTAATTGTCCACCCGTGCGCCCAGCGTTGCTGTCAGGTGCTTCGCAATGCTCCATTCGTCTTGGACATAAGCGCCGATGTTCACGGCTTCGTGCCTGCCGTACAACACCGTATCGGGCAGCCCAACCACGTGGTCGAGGTTCACGTCCACGCCAAAAACGAGGGCGTGGCGGCCATTCACGAACCAGTCCACCTGCGACACGCTGCCCAGCCGCTGCGCCAAGATGGACGATTTGGCCACTACCTGCTTGCCTCGGTTCACGTTCGTGCTGTCGTTGTCGGGGTTGTCGTCGAAGCTGTACCTGGAGTTGTTTTGGTAGTAAAAAATGCGGGTCGAATACTTCACCTTGGCGCTGGGGATGGCGTAGTAGTAGAGGTCGGCGTTGTATTCCCGGCGGTTCTGGAAGTCGTCCTTGCGGTGCTCGGCCACGGCATAGGGCTGGTTGAAACTGAGCCAAGTGGCGGGCGTGTCGTTGAGGATTCGATTGGCGTTGAGCGTAATTTGCAGGTTGCGGTTGCCGTTGAGTGCCCAGCTGCCCTTGCCGTAGAAGTTGAGCAGGTCAAATCCCGATTTCTGGCGGTGCCCGGCGTTGTACTTCCAGCCGCCGTCGAGCAGGTAGCTGAAGCGCCCGTGGCTGCGGCTGTGGCTGGCCTCGATGGCGTGAAAATCACGGTAGCCCACTTGGCCGAAGCGGTCGGGCTGTTTTTCATAAAAACCGTAGTTCAGGTGGATTTTGGTGCTGGGAGCGGCAGTCGGCTTGCGGGTGATGACGTTCACCACGCCGCCCATCGCCGAGGAGCCGTAGAGCGAGGAGTAGGCCCCTTTCACCACCTCGATGCGCTCGACGGAGTTCAGCGGCACGAGGTTCCAAAGCGCCCCCGCCGACTCGGGGCTGATTGCCGGGCGGCCATCCACCAGCAGCAGCACCCGGTTGCCGATGCCCCCGCCCGCCACCTCCGATGCCCCTCGGATGGAGAAGGCCTGCACGTTGGCATTGCTGGCACGGGTCACCACCACGCCCGGCGTTTCCTCGAAGGCTTGGTCGAAGGTCGTGATGTTTTTCTCCCTGATTTGTTGCGCCGTGATGATTGCTACGCTCGCAGGTGCCAGTTTGGCGGCCTGTGGCATCCGGGTCGCCGTGACGATGGCCTCGTCGCCGATGATGTCCATTGCCTCCAGCTCAAATGCGACAGTTGTTGTTTTGCCAGCCACTACTTCCACGTCCTTCGTGACATCGTCCCGGTAGCCGATGCAGGTGGCTGTCAGCGAGTACTTGCCCGGTGCCAGCCCTTTCATTTCAAAAGCCCCAGCACCGTTCGTGGCTGTGCCTTCTTTTTCGCTTCGCAAAACATTGACGAAGGGCAAGTGCTCGCCCGTGGCCCTGTCCCTCACCACGCCTGAAATGCTGCCCGTGCCCTGCCCGATGACGGCCATTGCGAAGCAACAAAAACCCATGAAAAGGGAAAGTTTTTTGAAAAGCATCTTTGAAAAATAATGAATGACGAATGATAAATGATGAATCAAGCTGTGGTCAGGTTCATCATTTATCATCCATCATTCATCATTAAATTATTGGTACCACTCGTTCACGAAGCCGAAATCGGCCTTGAAATTGAGTTCCAATTGTTCTTCGTCCTTGATGGTGATAGCGGAGGGTGCTGGCTCGTTGAAGACCGTAACTACCTGAGGCCCAGCCTGCACCTTGATGACGATGCCGTGGCTCACTTCGTTCTCCTTGCCCCAGTGGCAGCCGAGGGTGGCGGTCTTGAGCGATGGGTCGGTCACGCCATCGTGGCGGAAGCCAACGGCCAGTGCAGAGTAGGTGCCCGGTTCCACTTCGATTTCGTAATCGTACTCGCTGGAATGCCCTGCTGTTT
>JALOMF010000071.1 GCA_025455635.1 Saprospiraceae bacterium
CGCTTGTGCATGGCCTATTATTTTCGAGAAAAAATCACCGGCTTTCAAAGCATGAAAAAAATGACCAATCCAGCACTTTGGGTGCTGTCCATCTCCCTTGCAGCACTGTTCTCTTGCAACGACCCCACCGTAATTGGCTCTGACCTGCTCTCTGGCGACCAGCTCGATATCGAGTTCACGGACACGCTAACGCTCCGGGCACGAACAGTTACCAATGACTCCTTCACGGTGTGGGGGCCAACACCCAACGGTGTCAACTTCCAAAATTTCGTCTTTGGCGATTTTCAAGACCCCATTTTCGGGAGGTCGGTAGCGAGCATTTATAGCCAGTTTGTTACGAGCACCAGCCTGCCGAGATTCGAGGCTGGCCAAGTGCTCGACTCGGTCGTGCTGCTGGTTGCCTACAACAAGGACTTGAGCTACGGCAAGCTCGACGAGCCTTTCACGATGGAGGTTTACCGCATGAGCGAAGGACTTGACGCTGACGAGAAATACATCAACACTGATAGCTTCTCGGTCTTTCCCGCACCCTTGGCGTCCGCCACTTTCATTCCTAACCTCACCGACAGCTTGACCGTGCTCGAACCCAATGCCGACACGATGCGGGCTGTGAAAGTTGTGCCGCACTTGCGCATCCGAATGGATGGGGGAGGGGGCATCATTGACTCCATCTTCAGCCAAGTGGATTCGGCAACGTTTGCCAATGACAGCAGCTTTTTGGAGCTGCTCAAGGGGTTTTGGCTCAAGCCCGCCTCCCAAAACCACGGCATGTTGAGCTTCAACATGCGCAACACGAACACGGCGCTGCGCTATTATTACACCGATGGAACGGACAAGAAAACCTACGATTTCAGGATTTTCACAGGCAACCCTGTCGTGCTCCACCAACGCAATTATTATGCAGGGTCGGAAGTGGCCGAGTACCTCGCACAAGGAGGCGAAATTAGTAATGACAGTGTTTTATTCATGCAGGGGCTAAATGGGGTAAACATAGATTTTGAAATCCCGTATGCCGATGAGCTGAAAGATGTCATCATCAACAAAGCTGAGTTGGTTTTGCCGATACGCACATTGCCTAACGACACGGATGACTACGGGCTGGTGGCGCAGATCTATGCGACCGAGCGGGTCACAGACGACAGCTTGGCCATCGTCGAAGATATTTTCTTAGCGAACCTGAGCAGGCCGACCGAGGATTTTGGGAACTATTTTGGCGGGAGGCCCACTACGGACGGTTACTACAAATTGTCGCTCACGGCCCATTTGCAACGCATGTTGGAAGGCAATGCCAGCAAAAATCTGCGCCTGACGGTTTACGTTCGCTCGGAGCGGGCGGCAAGGCTCGTGCTGGCTGGCCCTTCACACCCAACCACACCTGCCAAGCTCAGGGTGAGCTTCACCAGGTATTGATTTTGGGCATATTGGCCAAACATTGAACAAAATCAAAATTAAATACATTAATTTTGGCATTCAATCCTGAGTGCTGGATACATATTCAATCAATTTCGGTCATTAATACTCGCTAAAGAACATGTGTGGAATCATTGCATACATTGGACACAAAGATGCTTATAACATCTTAATCAAGGGCCTTCAGCGCCTTGAGTACAGAGGCTACGACAGTGCAGGTATTGCCCTGATGAATGGCAGCCTCAACGTTTACAAGAAAAAAGGCAAAGTCCAAGAACTTGTTGACTTTGCCAAGAACCATAATGTTTCGGGCACTGCTGGCATCGGCCACACCCGCTGGGCAACCCACGGCAAGCCTGACGACATCAACGCACACCCTCATACTTCCGGCAATGGCCGCTTGACCCTCGTTCACAATGGCATCATTGAAAACTATGCGCCCATCAAGCAAGCGCTTGAAAAAAAAGGACATGTATTCAAGTCGCAGACCGACACAGAGGTGCTTGTCCATTTCATAGAAGAAGTGCAAAAACAGGACAACCTGCCCATCGAGGAGGCCGTTCGTGTTGCACTCACACAAGTGGTGGGCGCTTACGCAATTGTCGTGCTCGATAGCCAAGACCCCGACAAGCTCGTGGCAGCCCGCAAAGGCAGCCCGCTGGTCATCGGCATCGGCGAAGACGAGTTCTTTTTCGCATCCGATGGAACCCCCATCGTGGAATACACCAAAAAAGTCATTTACCTCGACGACGAGCACATCGCTACCGTGAACCGCAGTGGCGAGTACGAGATACGCACCATTGACAACGAAGTGCATACCCCGTTCGTGGATGAACTGCACATGGAAATCGAGCGCATGGAAAAAGGCGGCTACGATTATTTCATGATGAAAGAAATCTACGAGCAGCCCACCACCATCATGGATGCCATGCGTGGCCGCATCAGCGCCGAAGACGGCTGGGTGCGCCTTGGCGGCATGGAAAAGCACCTAGAGCAGGTCAAAAACGCTTCCCGGATCATCATACTTGGTTGTGGTACCTCGTGGCATGCTGGCCTCATCGCCGAGTACTTGTTCGAGGATTTGGCCCGTATCGCTGTGGAGGTGGAGTACGCCTCTGAGTTCCGCTACCGCAATCCGGTCATTACGGACAAGGACGTGGTGATTGCCATTTCGCAGTCCGGAGAGACTGCCGACACCTACGCAGCACTGGAACTAGCCAAGAAAAATGGTGCCCTGCTCTACGGCATTGTCAATGTGGTAGGGTCTTCCATCGCCCGCTTGACCGATGCAGGTTCTTATATTCACTGCGGGCCAGAAATTGGGGTTGCCTCCACAAAGGCGTTTACCGCACAAGTAACCCTGCTGACACTCATGGCATTGCAGCTTGGCCGGGAGCGTGGCACTATTTCTGACGAGTACTTCCAAGCCCTGATTACAGAACTTGAGAACATCCCGGAGAAAGTGAAGCGAATGCTCGACGCCAACGACAAAATCAAATACATCGCCAGCGAGATAAAGGATTCCCACAATGCGATGTACCTTGGCCGGGGCTATAATTTCCCCGTGGCGCTCGAAGGTGCCTTGAAGCTGAAGGAGATTTCGTACATTCACGCTGAAGGCTACCCGGCAGCAGAGATGAAGCACGGCCCAATCGCCCTTATAGACGAGAACATGCCAGTCATCGTCATCGCCACGAACAAGAGCTTGAACGACAAAATCGTCTCCAACATACAGGAAGTCAAGGCCCGCAAAGGCATCGTGATTGCTGTCATCACAGAAGGCGACCATGAAATAAACCGAATCGCTGACTATGTTATCGAAATTCCTGAAACGGAGGAGCCGTTCACCCCGCTACTGTCGGTAATCCCGCTCCAGTTGCTTTCGTACCACATAGCCGTTATGCGTGGTTGCAACGTTGACCAGCCCCGCAACTTGGCAAAATCAGTTACTGTAGAATGATGACGATTGCGGACTAAGGTATCGCTGATAAAGTGCCACACCTAATCCGAAATCGCATAATCTGAAATCGAACAATGGAATATAATTCACAAAAAGAGGAACTCATCATTCCCGAATATGGCCGCAACGTGCAGGCCATGATACGTTACGCAAGGGAAGTGCCCGACCGCAACATGCGCCAGCAATACATCGAGCAGATAGTCATGCTGATGATGCAGATGCACCCGCAGAACCGTAACATGGAAGACCACCGGGACAAGACTTGGAAGCACGTCTTTCGCATAGCCGAGTACAACTTGGACGTGATGCCGCCTAACGGCGAAATACCAAAGCCCGAAGACAGCCGGAAAAGGCCCGAAAAAGTCCCATACCCCATCAGGGAAACCAAGTTTCGGCACTACGGCCACAACGTGCAAAAACTCGTAGCCCGTGCGCTCCAGATGGAAGACGGTGCCAAGAAAGAAGGTTTCGTGCAGGTCATTGGCTCCTACATGAAGCTCGCCTACAAAACCTGGAACCGGGAGCACTATGTCTCCGATGACATCATTATCGAGGACTTAGAGCACCTCTCCGGGGGCAAGCTCAAGGTCATGGACGATGCCTCCCTCGACAACCTGAGCCGTGGCAACATCCGCAGGCCCGGCGACAACCGCGACAGGGAACGGGAACGTGACCGTGGCGGACGTAACCGTGGCGGCGGTGGCGGCCGGCCTGGCGGCAAAGACAACCGCCGGGGCGGTAGCGGCGGCGGCGGCAGCCAGCAGCGCCGTTCTGGTGGCGGTGGTGGAAATGGACGCAGAAAGTGACACCAAATCCATGATAAATAAGGACGGGAAACTGGCAACTGCCAGCTTCCCGTTTTTTTTTGGCAAAAAATGAATCGCAAATGCCTGAAATTCCGTGGAATGCGGTTTATTTGACAATTGTTCTGTAAAAATTGAAACTAAACAAAACGAGCTACCATGACAGCATTTTGGGGTGAACTAATCGGTACAATGATTTTGGTTTTTCTAGGCGATGGCGTCGTCGCAGGCGTCGTACTGAAGCAAACCGGCACAGAGAAGAACGCGGGCGGCCTGCTCATCAATATCGCTTGGGGCTTGGCGGTGGTCATGGCCATCTATGCCTCAGCCTCCATCAGCGGAGCACACCTGAACCCTGCCGTGACGCTCGGCCTAGCGGTGGAGGGCAGTTTCCCTTGGGAAAAAGTGCCCGGCTACATCATCGCCCAAATACTGGGTGCCATGCTGGGTGCAGCGCTCGTTTGGATGCACTACCTGCCGCACTGGCGGAAAACCGAGGATGCCGCTGCAAAACTTGGCTCGTTCTGCACAAGCCCCGCCATCCCCAGCACTTGGTCCAATTTGTTGAGCGAAATTCTCGGCACATTCGTCCTAGTGGCAGGCGTACTCTTCATCGGTGCCAACAAATTTGCCGAGGGACTGAACCCCATCGTGGTGGGTGCGCTCGTGATTTCCATCGGCATGTCGTTGGGGGGCACCACGGGCTACGCCATCAACCCTGCGAGGGACCTGGGGCCTAGGCTCATGCACGCCATCCTACCGATACATGGCAAGGGCGGCTCCAACTGGGGCTATGCTTGGATTCCCGTGCTCGGCCCAGTGCTTGGCGGCTTGTTCGGGGCGGCGTTTTATTGCGCAGCCTTCAAGCAAAACTGTAATCCTTGGATGTGGGGCACTTTCGTAGCAGTGGCCGCCGTAATGCTGATGGCGGTAATAAATGAACGGAAAAAATGAGCGAAGCGTGCATCGTGCCGACCGAGGCTGACCTAGGACTGGCCGTGGAAGCACTCTTCCGTTTTGCCGAAGGCCGAAAAAAAATAGCCCTGACGGGCGACCTGGGTGCTGGCAAAACAGCATTCGCAAAGGCTATTTGCCAGCGGCTGAACGTGAGGGATACGGTTTCCAGCCCTACATTTGCCATCGTGAATGAGTATGTTTTTTCGGATGAAAACGGCGTGGAGCGGTTCCTTCACCACCTCGACCTTTATCGCTTGCGCAATGTGGACGAGGCGTTTGAAATCGGTATCGAGGACTATTTTTACGATGACCACTACTGCATCGTGGAGTGGCCGGAAATCATGCACGACTTTTTGCCAGAAGACATGGTCTTCGTCGAAATCGAAGTCATGACCGATGGGGGCAGGCAGTTTACGTTTTCAAACGAAAAAAATAATGGTTTGATTATCAGTTGATTATGTCGAATCGTCGCTGCCTTGTGTAGCGTCAAAACCACACGCTCCGAACCCACAAACACATATTTATGTCAGAAATAACTAAAAAAATCCCGATTCCTAAATCGCTGACCGAAGGCCAACTCCAGCCACAAGCGGAGATGTTGGCCTTGGCTCCCAAGCAAGGGGGCATCAGCATTGGCATCCCGAAAGCAGAGGTGATGCAGGAGAGCAGGGTAGCGCTGGTGCCGTCTGCTGTGGCGGCCCTGACGGGCTATGGCTTTTCGGTAGTGGTGGAGTCGGGCGCTGGCGACAAGGCCAATTACAGCGACCACCGCTACTCAGAAGCTGGTGCAGAAATCAGTTTCAGCAGGGAAAAAGTGTTCCAGTGCAATGTACTGCTCATGGTGGCTCCCCCCACCCTCGAAGAGATTGCAATGTTTCACCCGAACCAGTTCGTCATTTCACCACTGCACATCCCCACCATTTCCGCCGAGTTTGTCAAAAAACTGATGGAAAAACGGGTGGTGGCGCTGGCGATGGAGTACATCAAGGACGAAAACGGCTCCTTTCCCCTCGTGCGGGTGATGAGCGAGCTGGCGGGCATCAGCGTGATGCTCACCGCTGCCGAACTGATGACCAGCACGGGCGGCGGCAAGGGCGTGCTGCTCGGCGGCATAGCCGGGGTGCCTTCGGCAAAAGTGGTGGTGCTCGGAGCGGGCATCGTGGGCGAGTCGGCCACGAGGGTGGCGCTGGGATTGGGTGCCGACGTGCGGGTTTTCGACAATGACGTGTACAAGCTCATGCGGCTACAGCGCCACGTGGGGCAGAAGCTCAACACCTCCACGCTCAACCCCGCTCAAATCGAGAAAGAACTGCTCAACGCAGATGTGGTCATTGGCGCCATACACTCCAAGGTGGGCCGCAGCCCCGTCATCGTGCAGGAGAGCATCGTGGAAAAAATGAAGGATGGCTCGGTGATAATGGATGTGAGCATTGACCAGGGCGGCTGCTTCGAGACCTCCGAAATCACTTCGCTCGACAGGCCGACCTTTGTCAAGCACGGGGTCGTGCATTATTGCGTGCCCAATATTGCCTCGAAAGTGCCCCGTACGGCCTCGATTGCCATCAGCAATATTTTCACCCCAATGCTCATCCACGCCAGCTATGGCGGCGGGCTGGAGGAACTGCTTTTTGAAAACTACGGCTTGCGCAACGGCGTCTATGTTTACAAAGGCCGCTTGACCAATGCCTATTTTGGCCGCCGTTTTGGCATCAAGCACACCGATATTGGTCTGTTGATGGCCAGCAGGTCTTGATGTTTTTGGATGTGCCTTGGAAGTAGTTTCCAGCCGTCCGCCGTAGTCCGTCCACCGTAAAACACCGTTCAAATGGAATGCTTTGACCTAGAAAAAGTGCTGGAAGACGAAGCGGCCAAGCTCAAGGAGCGCCGCCGATTGCAGCATGGCGACGCAGCTTGCCAAGATTTTGAAGCCACGAAATTCGGCATTGCCATGTCGGGCGGGGGCATCCGCTCGGCCACCATCAACCTCGGCTTTTTGAAAACCCTCAACAATTTCAGGATACTGGAGAAGGCCGACTACCTCTCCACGGTATCGGGCGGCGGCTACACAGGGGCCTACGTGCAGGCCACGGTGAAGGAGGAAGGCGGCTTTGACACGCTTTTCAGCGATGAAAAAATAAACCGGCTGCGGGAGTACGGCAACTATTTCATTCCCGGCCAGGGCAAGTTGTCGAAGCTGTGGAACACGCTGATGCTGGTCATCGGCTACTTGGTGAGCTTGGCCATGAGCCTGCTCAGTCCGGCAACGGTGGTGTTGGCCATTTACTTGTTGGCCAAGGTGTTGGGCAACCTCCATATCTTCAAAACATCGGGGTCGTTGCTGAACCTGAACAGTGCCAACGGGCAGGAATTTGTGAACGAACTGATGCGCTTGGGCCTGATTGGCATGGCAATCCTCGTCAGCATACACATGCTGGCCAACCTGGTCTGGAATTTCAACCTCAATGTTTCAAAGTGGTTCAACAAAGCGGAACTGCTGCTGGCGAAGGTGTTTTTGGGATTTGGCGCCGCCCTGCTCGTCGTCAATTTTCAGCTTTTTGATAGCACCACGACTGACAGTTTTCAGGTTTGCCTGCTCATGTCGGCTGCTGCGGTTGGGCTGTTGCTCTCTGGCTTTATGCTCAATCCGAACTCGCTGAGTTTTCACCGGTATTACAGGAAGCAGTTGGCCGATGCATTCTTGCTGCACACCTCCAAATGCCGCAACCTGCTGCTGCGGGAGGTTTTTCCACAGGAGGTCACGGAGGCCACCAAGCAGGAGGCACGTGCCCCGTACCCGCTCATCAACACCTGCCTGAACCTCCAGAACCCCGGCGGCGACAACAAATTCAAGGGGGCTAAGGCCAGCGACTACTTCCTGCTGTCGCCACTGTGGAGCGGCTCGAAGCTGTCGGGGTACGTTCCGACGGCCACCTTCCCCGGCTACAAGCACATGACGCTGCCCGCTGCACTGACCATTTCGGCAGCGGCAGTGAACCCCGGCATGGGCATTTACTCCAACAAACTGTTGAGCGTGCTGATGACGCTGTTCAACGCCCGCTTGGGCTTTTGGGTAAACAACCCCGGCTCGGAGCCTCGCAAGCTCTTCGGCAAGGAACTGCCCCGCTGGGCGACTTACGTGGTGTGGTGGCCTAGCTTTTTTTTCAAGGAGCTTTTTTCAAAAATCGGTACCGACAACCGCAAACTCAACATCTCGGACGGTGGCCACATCGAGAACTTGGCGGTGTACGAGCTGCTTCGCCGAAAATGCCGCCTCATCATGGCCGTGGACGCCGGGGCCGACCCCCTCAGCAGCTTTGCCGATTTTGAAAACCTGACCATCCGGGCACGCAACGAGATGGGCATCGACATCTGTTTCAGGCATGGCCAAGACCCCGTTGACACCATCAGGCCCAAGGCCAGCAGCGGCTATGCCCAACGGCGGTATGCGATAGCTGACCTGCTCCAAATCTGGGAGGAGTTTGAGGTGGTGGACAATGGCGAGGTGTACAGGTTTGACGTGAAAAACAAGCAGGGCAAAGTGCTGAAAAAGGGCAAAAAGCTTGAAGCGCTCGTCAATTATTTTTACGACAAAAACGACCCGAACTTCCTGCAGTTCAAGGTGGACCTAAAGGCCCACCCGCACGAGCTTGGCGAGGAAACCTACAATTCGCTCCGCAAAATAGTGGAGGAGGAAGTGCGCCAAAAATTGGCTGCAAAGAAAGGCATGACGGGCATGGAGAAAATCAAAGTGGGTACGCTGGTTTACATCAAATCAAGTGTGACCTCGCCGAGGAAGATTTTCGTGCCACAGTTCGACGAGCACGGGGAGGTGAACTTGCAGTTCGAGACGTTCAAGTACAAAATCTACCACCCGGAGTTCCCGCACGAGAGCACCGCCGACCAGTTTTTTGACAAAGTACAGTGGGAATCGTACTACCAATTGGGGCAGTATATTGCCGCCGACGTGCTGAAGCTACCCTCCATGCCGGGCGAAGATGGCCGGACGAAGTTTGACGTAGGCATCCGTAAATTGCTGGATTTGTTCGATGGCGATAGGCCAATCATGGAGATGGATTTTGCGTCGCTGGGCTTGGTGGACGCATCCACTGGCGTTGCGGCTGCCGATGAGGAGGAGCTGCTGGTGCCACGAGGAATCGAGGAAGAACAGGCCCCCGAAGCTGGCCCGCCGGACGAGGGTTCGTCCTATGCCCCGCCGTCGCCTGCACCAACTCCCCAAGCCGCCGTGGTGGAAGAGATGCAGTTCAAGATTTGATGCCCGCCCAAAAAAAAAGCCCTGTCGCAACGCTGATGCGACAGGGCCTCGTTTTAGGGGCGAATCAAAAAATTAAGCAGCAAGCTGTGCCTCGATTTTTTGAGCCAAATTGGCTTGAGTGGTCACGCCAACGTGCTTTTCCACCATCTTGCCATTCTTGAAAATGAGGATAGTGGGTATGCTGGTGATGCCAAACTGAACCGGGATTTCAGAGTTCTCGTCCACGTTGACTTTGCCGATAAGTGCCTTGCCTTCGTACTCCGTGTGGAGCTTGTCGATGATAGGGCCAATCATACGGCAAGGGCCGCACCATTCTGCCCAAAAATCGAGGACGGCTACGCCATTGTTTTCGAGTACTTCTTTTTGGAAGTTTGCATCAGTTATTTCGAATGCCATTGCTATGAATTTTAAGAGTTTTGGAAAAAAATGAAAACTGAGTGGATTAACAACACAGCTGTTTTAATTGTTGCAAAGGTAAAAAAAACTACCTTTGCGGCTTGAAACGAAAAAGGCCAGAAAAAACGCAACTGCGTGATTTTTGTTTCGTTTGATTTCCGAATTTTATTGACTTACGACTCACCTAGACTGTAATTTTAGAAATTAATACAGGTTTTTTGCAAAATTATTTGTATATTGTTCTACGACTTTATATCTTGCGGCGGTTTTTAAAAAGTCCTAATATTTAAATTGAAAATTCACATGGCAGATAAACTCGACCGCACAGATCTCAAGATTTTGAAAATTCTTCAAGAGAATTGCAAAATCACCAACCTTGACCTCTCCAAAAAAATTGGCCTTTCACCAGCACCTACGCTTGAGCGAGTGAAAAAGCTCGAAACTGCAGGGTTCATCGAGAGCTACCATGCACAGATCAACCCGCAAAGCATCGGCCTGAACGTGCAAACTTTCGTGCAGGTGTCCTTGGCTTGGCAAAAAGAGAACGCCTTGAACAACTTTCTCGAAAAAATCAAAGCGATTGACGAGATAGTTGAGTGCTACATCATCACTGGCGAGGCCGACTTCCTTATCAAAATCGTTTGCAAGGACATTCCTTCTTACGAACAACTCCTGTTCAAGACACTTTCTCAAATCGAGGAAATCGAGCGTTTGAAGACGTTGATGACGCTTTCAACGGTGAAAAACTCGAAAATACTTCCTTACGACTACGAATAAACCTTGGTGCAAGATGCTGTTTGCTTGACCGTGAAGAAATTGAGCAACCACGCACAACCAACGGTTTTGCAATGGCCGGGCAGCTGATGTTGCCCGGCCATTTTTCCATTCAGTACCCTGTTTCACCATTTTATGCACCACAACAGCCTACTCTGGAAAATAGAAGGCGGGCCAGCCCTGGGCCAGTCTTACCTCTTTGGCACGATGCACGTCAGGGACGGTCGAGCTTTCCAGCGGCTGGAAAACGTGCACGAGGCCGTGTTGGCCTGTGAGGGTTTTGCCGCAGAGTTTTACCTAGGGCCAGATGGCGGGGCAGTGGATGCCCTGTCCATGCAATTGCCTGATAACCAGGTGCTTAGTGGGTTAATCCCAGCAAAAAAATACGAGAAACAACGCAAAATCCTATTGAAAACCACCGGGGTGGACATCGCCAATTTTGACCGGGCACTGCCGTTTGTGCTGGTCAACCTTGCCACTGAGCGCCTGCTCTCACAGGATATGCCGGATGCCCTCGACCAGTATCTTTGGGGCTTCGCAAAAGCTGCCAATAAATCGCTCCACGGCATAGAAACCCTGCAAGAACAGATGGAGGTGCTTCGGAAAATCCCCCTCGAATCCCAGTTGAAAATGCTGTCGGACACTTGCCGCAGCATCAGCAAATTCAGGCATTACCTCCACTTGATAGCCGCACACTACGAGGCAGGGGACATCAGGCAGCTCTACAAAATGGTGAAACGCAACACGAAAGACCTCCGCCCCCTGATGATTTACCATCGCAACGAGGTCATGGCCGAGCGGATTCTGGGCTTGGCGGGCCAGCAGACCATGTTCGCCGCCATCGGTGCAGCGCACTTGGCGGGTGGTAAGGGTGTGCTCAGGCTGTTGAAAAAAGCGGGTTGCAAGCTGTCGCCGATGGGGTAGGGGCGTCAGTGGCCAAGGGTAAAAGCTAGGCCCAAGCCAAGGGTCGGGTATTGCGAAGCGGGCGAATAATCCAATGCGGGCTTGAGCCGGAAGCTCAAGTCTTCGCTCACGTCGAAGGTCTTGAGGTGGCAATCCACGAAGGCTTCGGCACTTTGCAGCAGGTGCAGCACAAAAATGCCGATATAGGAAAGCTGCCTGTCCTTGTCAAACTTATCACGCAGCCGTTTTAGGTCGCCAGCGTTGTAGCCCAGCGGCTCAAGTTCGTGCGGTTCGTTTCGCAATTCGGCCAGGTATGCCTTTTTGAGCAGCTTGTAGCGGCTGGTGTTGTAA
>JALOMF010000557.1 GCA_025455635.1 Saprospiraceae bacterium
CCGCTCGATATTTTTTACCCTTCCTATATTTCCACCTACGTGGAACGGGACGTAAGGCAGGTGCAAAACGTGGGCGACCTGAACGCCTTCGACCAGTTCCTGCGGCTCTGCGCCGGGCACGTCGGGCAATTGTTCAACCAAAGTGCCATTGCCAACTCGGCGGGCCTCTCGCACCCAACGGTGAAGCGCTGGCTGTCCATCCTGGAGTCGAGCTTCATCGTGTTCACCTTGCAGCCCTACCACGCCAATTTCAACAAACGGCTCGTGAAAACCCCCAAGCTTTACTTCTACGACACAGGGCTTGCCTGCTCCCTGCTCGGCATACAGACGGCTGCACAACTGGAAACCCATTTTGCCAAAGGTCCGCTGTTCGAAAACCTCATCATCCTCGAAACGATGAAGGGATTCCTAAACGATGGCAAACGCCCCTCCCTGTTTTTTTGGCGGGACAATACGGGCAACGAAGTTGACCTCCTCGTGGAGCATGCGACCAAAATTTACCCACTTGAAATAAAGGCTGGGGCAACCCTGCAAGAGGGCTATTTCAAAGGGCTTGATTTCTTCAACAAAATCGCTGACAGCGACCCCCAGCAGTCCTACCTGATTTACGGAGGCGCTGAAAACCAAGACCGTAGCCGAGGGAATGTCCGCAGCTGGAGAAATCTACCTGACTTTCAATGAGTTACGCTACTACCCCTTCCTCTTCTTTTACCCTCCGCAACTTCGCCCTCGGCCCCAACTCGCTTTCATACAGCTTTTTCACCCCATCGCCCATCGCCTCTTCGATGGCCCGGATGTCCTTCACGAGGCGCTTCATGCCCGTTGGCTCCACGCTGGCGGCCTGGTCGCTGCCCCACATCGCCCGGTCGAGGGTGAAATGGCGCTCCACAAAGCAGGCACCCATTGCGACCGCAGCCACCGTCGTAGCCAGCCCTGTTTCGTGGCCGGAGTAGCCGATGAGCGTGTTCGGAAACCATTCTCTCAGGGTGTTTATCATCCGGAGATTCAGTTCATGGAGCGGGCAGGGGTAGGCCGAGGTCGAGTGGGCGATGAGCACATTGTCCAAGCCGAGCGCATCGGCGGCGTCGAATATTTCGTGCATGGTGCTCATGCCCGTGCTGAGCATGAGCGGCTTGCACGTGGCCTTCATGGCCCGCAGCAGGGCGTGGTCGGTGAGAGAAGCCGAGGCCGCCTTATAAATGGGCGGGTCGAACTGCTCGATGAAATCCACAGCTTCTTCGTCCCAGCAGGAAACGAACCAGTCAATGCCCAGTTCCCGGCAGTAGCGGTCAATCTCGGCGTACTCGGCGATGCCGAACTCCACCTTGTAGCGGTATTCCATGTAGGTGATGCGGCCCCAAGGCGTGTCCCGCTTTTGGTTGCGCTGCTCAAGTGGCACACAAAGCTCCGGGGTGCGTTTTTGGAACTTAACGGCATCACAGCCCGCCTCGTGCGCCTCCCGGATGAGGTGCTTTGCAATCTCCAGCGAGCCATTGTGGTTGATGCCGATTTCGGCGATGATGTAGGCAGGTGCGTTGGTTCCAATATGGGATCCGGTGCTTAGGTTTATAGTAGTCATAGGTCAGAATTTATGATTTGAAGCTTGGTTGATGGCCATTGTAGCGAGTGCCATCAGGAGGTTGTGTAGTGATTTTGGCTTTGATAATCAGCTCCGCAAATTCCCGGAAGGCCCCATGCCCGCCGTAGTTGCGGCAGCGGTAGTCGGCGATGTCCTTGATTTCCTGCATGGCGTCGGCAGGACAGGCGCTGAGGCCGACCATTTTCAGCACGGCCTCGTCGTTCAGGTCGTCGCCGATGAAGGCGATTTCATCGAGGCCGAGGCGGTTCGCTTCAGCGATGGAAAGCAGCGCCCGCACCTTGTCCTTGCAGCCGAGGTGCAGCTCCGTGATGTTCATTTTGTTCGCCCTACGGGCAACAGGCAGCGAGTTCTCCCCGGTCACGATGCCGACTTCCACCTTGGCCAATTTGCGGAGCCGCTCCACGCCCATGCCGTCCCGCATGGAGAAGCGCTTCATCTCTTCGCCGTGTGCTGTGTAATAGACGCCTGCATCGGTCAGCACGCCATCGCAGTCGGTGAGCAAGAGCTTTATCGGTGCAGCTTTTTTTTCGATGTTGGTCATGGTGAAAATTTGGCAAAGCAGTAGCCAATGCCAGTTATGGCAGCTATTAATGACAGCCTTCGGTTTTATTTGAAAAACCAGCCAACAGTACCGCTGGCTGGCGGTAGCGAATGAAATATTTAGCAAGGTTAGCGGAGAGCGATAACTGGCAAATTAAGTGGCGGTTATATTTGGATTAATTACGCAAGCGGTTGATTTACAATGACTTCATACCGCCGTCCAGCCGCCGTCCACCACGAGGTTGGCCCCGGTCATGTAGGCCGATGCATCGCTGGCGAGGAAGACGAGCGCACCCTTATAATCCGAGGGCTGGGCCATGCGGCCCAGCGAGGTTCGTCGGCTGTAATTCTCCACGAACCAAGCCTCCTGCCCGTTCTCCACGCCGCCCGGCGAAAGGGCGTTCACCCGGATGCCCGCCTTGCCCCAGTAGGCGGCGAGGTAGCGGGTGAAATTGAGCACGGCGCCCTTCGTGGCCGGGTAGCTGGGGCTTTTGAAAAATGCCTGCTCGCCGTCTGGCTTGAGGTACAGCGATTGGTCAGGTCCGACGATGCCGTAGGTGCTGGCCACGTTGATGATGCTGCCTCCCCTACCCTGCTCCACCATTGCGGAACCAAGGATTTGCGAAGCAATAAAAACGCCCGTCACGTTCACCTCCAGTGAGCGCAGCCAGTTGGCCAGCGGGTAGTGTTCGAACTTCGACTGCTCGGCGGCCAGGGCGGGCGACTCGAATTTGTCGTCCACGGCGGCATTGTTCACCAGCACGTCGAGGCGGTCGTATTTTTTCAAGATGGCATCCCGGCCAGCCCGTACGGAGTGCGGCACTGCCACATCGAGGGCCAGCGGTAGGTGGTTTTCACCAGGCAATTCTTCGGCGAGGTGGCGGCATTCGCCAAGGTTCAGGTCGGCCACCACGATGGTTGCGCCAGCCTCTGCCAAGGCCATGCAGTGCTGCCTACCGAGCAGCCCCGTGGCACCGGTGACAATGGCGACTTTGCCTTCGAGGGAAAATATTTCCATAGTTTGTTCAATAATACGACCCGATGGCCGGGATGAATGCACTGCC
>JALOMF010000558.1 GCA_025455635.1 Saprospiraceae bacterium
ACCTGAAACTTCACGAACTAACTAGAAATTGGAAATTAATTGAAATTCGGAAATCGAAGATTCACGCAAGTAAATTGTGGCAATGTGCTGAAAATCAATGCATTGAGCCATAATTTCTTAATATCAACCAATTTCAACAAAGTACTTATTTTCAAAATAACTCACCTATAAAAACCAGCGAGCCTGTGGGGAATCGTACCCCACAGGCTCGCTTTTTTTCACCTTTCCGCTTCGCAAAACCTGCCACTAGCGCTGCACCACCAGTTTTTGCCACACCGACGCACCGCTCGCTGAGGTCAGTCTTAGGAAATAGATTCCGGGGGCATTCAACGCCATTTTTTCACCCTCCAGCCTATCAAGCCGACGGCCAAGAACAGGCCTGCCAGCAGCATCAAAAACGTCCAGCCGATGCCCATGCCCCGGGTATTGGACAGTGAATTCACCAAGCGTCGGATTCGGTGAAACCTTGAGGCTGGGCTCATTTTTTTTTTCCAAAGCCCCGTTGGCAAGGCAGGGAGCCGCTTCGTCAAATGCTTTTTGCAGCTCATCAATCGGCTCAATGCCCACTGGGTTGTACGACACGAAAAGCCGCAGCGAGGGATTGGCAGCTTCGTCGTCGGGCTTGGCCACTTTGATGAAGGCGAACATGGCAGAAGTGCCATTGCTCAAGCAGCGGGTGTCTGCACCGGGCACATTTGCGCCTTGAAGGGCAGCCATGAGCCGCTCGGCGAGGCAAAGGCCAGCGGCCTCGGCGGCGAGGAACCGGGCCTCCATCGAGTCGAGTATCTGCTGGCCCAAGAGGATATTGCCTTGGATGGCATAATTGGGGCCAGTCACGTGGTTTTTGTAGTCAAAGCAGGCCGCCCCAGTGTAGCCCGCCGCCATGGGCTGGCCATTGATGAGGGCAGCCACGCCGTACTGCCGGATGCCGGGGTTGTTCTGTGCATCGTTGGCGGCGAGCCAGTCCACCACTTCCTGCGGGGTGCTTTCATTGTTCAATTGCTCGAACGCATTGTCTTGATTTTCAGGCAGGTAGCTTGCTTGGGTGTTGATGGCGCCGATGCCGGGCAACAGGTCGCCCAAGAAATCAGGGTCATCGAAAGGGAAAAAAATCTCCAAGTTATCGGCACTGATGCAAGAGGCCCCAGCACTGCCCACCTCGCCCGTGAGGCTGTCCACGGCTACGATGGAGAAGGTGTCCTGTGCTTTTGCAAAGACAAGCACAGCGAGCAAGAGCAAATGAGTAATTGAAAGTTTTTTCATGGCCGCAACAAATGTTTGGTGGAGACAAAATCTCAATGGTGGCGCTTTTTTGGCGC
The DNA here is from genome assembly GCA_025455635.1 of Saprospiraceae bacterium. Lineage (GTDB taxonomy): Bacteria > Bacteroidota > Bacteroidia > Chitinophagales > Saprospiraceae > UBA6168. The sequence continues at coordinate 1,320 of JALOMF010000558.1, forward strand.
TGCCAAAGGTAGGGAAGATTTTTCGGGAGGTTAAACCGCTTTAACAAGAAGCTATTTTTCAATAAAGCCGACAAAGGCAAAACAGCCAATATTTACAGGAGTTTTCACATATTTCACCATATTTGCCGCCGTTTTGTACTGAATGAAACACCTGCTTTTCATATTATTTTTTTTGGTGGCGTCCCGTGTCCAGCTTCGTGCCCAAGGCCCGACGGTAGCGCATATTGGCATTGAACAGGGACTTTCCCAAGGCTTCGTCACCTGTTTGGCACAAGATAGGGAAGGCTTCATTTGGGCAGGTACCATGAACGGCCTCAACCGCTACGACGGGCAGCGGATGCAGATCTTCGTGAACGACCCGCAGGACTCCCTCAGCCTGTCGAGCAGTGCCATTGGCGCGGTGCATGATTTTGGCGACTGCCTGCTGGTGGGCACTTACGGCACGGGATTGAACATTTTTTGCAAAAAATCGCAGCGCTTCTTCCGTTTGCCCTATCGCTTGCCCGCCCAATCAAATTTGCCCACCGACCAACCTTACAGCGGCAACAGCCTGCCCGCCGAAAACGTGTACAACGAGGTAATCGTGGACGCCGATGGGCATGCCTGGTTTTTGTGCTACAATGGTGTTTTTACCCTGAAAGCCTGGGTGGTGCGCATGGAGGTGCCCAAGGGCTTTTGGGAGGAGTTGCCCAGCAATCCCTCACTGGTGGCCAAGCTAAAGTTCCAGGCATGGCACATGGACGAGTTGGAATCCAGATGGCCCAAGTACCTGGTGAGAAGTGGGCGGCAAATCATTTGCCTCAAACTCGACCAAGCCCTGGCCTTTGACCACCAGCAACAAAGCTGGACACCGCTCCGTTGGTCAGGCGGCGTACCTCCTGTGCTGGCAAACATCGTCCCCGCAGCAGACCAGCGCACCAGCTTGGCGCAGGGCGCTGATATGTCGGCATGGCACTGCGCCGGCAAGGACTGCAAGCCATTGGGCCAGCTGCCGGGCCTGGTCTTTTTTTTCAACGATAAAAAACTTTGGCTACGGGAGGATGGCTGGCTGAAGGCTTACGCAATCAGGCAATCGCTGGCGGAGGTTGATTGGACATCGCCCTTGTCGAGCGTGCCAATCCGTGACGGAAGGACAATGGCCATGTTTGACCGCTCCAACAACCTCTGGTTCGCTGACGATATACTGGGCTTGGCCAAATTCAGCGCCATCAATGGGCGCTTCCGGCACTATTTCCAAGGGCAGTCCCTGATGGCCCGCCCCCTTCAGTTAAATACCGGTGGGTTCGGCTACCTACAAAATTCAAGGGTGAAGCTCGCAGGCAAACCCGACCCTAGCTTGCGGGAACTTCCACGTATTTTGATGCAAGAAAGGCTGTACTCCTACATGCTAAATACCGATGCAAACGGCAACAACTGGCTGGCAGGCTACAACCCCATCAAAGGCCGAAGCTATGTGGTGAAATTTGATGCAAAAACAGGCCAACCAAAATGGTGGACCGCCCCAGCCCCCAAGGCTCCGCCCTATTTTTCCATGTTCGACGAAGCGGGCATGTTTTGGTACACGGCGGGCGGTGTGCTGGTGAGGTTCGACCCGAATTTACCAGCAACAGCCAGTGACGAACAGCGCTGGGCTTTCTTCGATTTCAGCGTACTTGGCACCGCTGAGGACCAAGTTGTAGGCATGGCAAAAACTGCCGACGGTACCTGGTGGATGGCTACCATGAAGGGACTGGTTCAGGCCACGCCCACCAAAAAAACATCGGGGGAGCTTGGCTTCGACTTCCAACTCCACACCACCAAAGCCAATGAGCTGAACAGCCTCCGCTCCAACAACGTGGCCTGCCTGCTCGCCGACCCAAAAGACGCCAAGCTACTCTGG
>JALOMF010000559.1 GCA_025455635.1 Saprospiraceae bacterium
TGGAAGTGTGGGTCGTCTCGAAGGTTTCCACCCCGATTTTCACCTGCGGGCCAACAGAACCGCTCAAGGTGGCTTTGTTCTCATCAAAATCCTTCATCCGCTCGGCAAGGTAGTCAGCCATCAGCAGCGAATCCACCGGAATCGGGTAGAAATCGCTGTCGCCCAGGTACTTGGCCCGGTCGGCGTAAGCCCGGCGCTCGGCTTCCACGATGGCATGAACGGATTTTGCGGACTGAAAACCATAGTCGCCGAGCGGAAATTTCTCCAGCATCGTCAGTAGCTGCATCAGTACAATTCCGCCGCTAGACGGCGGCGGCATGGTAATGATTCGGTGGTTTTTGTACTGTCCAATGATAGGTTCCCGCCATTTCGCCTCGTAAGCTTTCAGGTCTTGCTGGGTGATGAGTCCCCCACCCCGCTTCATTTCCGCCACGATTTTATCGGCAGTTTCCCCTTCGTAAAAACCTGCCGCACCCTTGTCCCGAATCAATTCCAGCGTGTGGGCGAGGTCGGGCTGAACGAGCTTGTCGTTCATTTTCCACACGGCATCCCGCACAAATGGCCGGGCATCCGGATTTAATTTTTGAAATTGCGCCTTGTAATCATTGAGCCGAGCTGCCTCAGATTCCGTAATGGCGAAACCCTCTTTTGCCAGTTTGATGGCAGGTTCCAGCAGTTTTTTCCAGTCTTTCAGCTTGCTGTATTTCTCAAAAGCCAGCGCCATGCCAGCCACCGACCCCGGCACCCCGACGGCCAGATGCCCTTCCTTGCTGATTTTTTCCATGACATTCCCTTCTTCATCAAGGTACATGTCACGATGGGCAGCGGCGGGCGCTTTTTCCCGGTAGTCCAAGGCATCGGCAGTGCCGTCGGCTAGGCGGATGACCATGAAACCGCCACCGCCGATGTTCCCGGCACGGGGATACACGACCGCCAAGGCAAATTGTGAAGCAATGGCCGCATCCACCGCATTGCCCCCAGCCCTGAGGATTTCTTCGCCCACCATCGCCGCCAGCGGGTGCTCCGCTACGACCATTGCCGAGTCCTCGACCACCTGCTGCACCACGTCATACGGTGGCTTGGGCTTGGAGAATTGGCAAGCACTTAAAATCGCAACTAAAATAAATATAAAAAAAATGCGCTCTTTCTTCATTTTGGTACAGTAGTTGGTAAATATTAAAACGAAATCGCATTGATAAACTTTGTCAAGCGAATTCAATCAGAGGCCATGCCCAAAACTGGCTTGTCCCTCGCACTTTGAAACACATTTCACCGGGAGACTCGGAGCTGATTCCCCCCTGATGCAAAGGCTCCCGGTGAATCTTTTCCTCCCAAAAGAAACCCAAGATTAAGTTTGGTTAATTATTTTCATGGTTATGTTGTCGTGCCATCAGTTGATGGCACTTTTTTTTTGCCCCAACCCGACCGTCCACCGTAAGCCGCCCTGCGTCCCATCCCTTTTACTACCTTTGCCGGCAAACAAACCACAACTGTATGCTGACCGCAATTTCACCGATAGATGGCCGCTATGCGGGTAAAACAAGGGAACTTTCCGCATATTTTTCTGAATTCGCTTTGATAAAATACCGGGTGCTGGTAGAAGTGCAGTATTTCAAGGCACTTTGCGAACTTCCGCTGCCGCAGCTCACGGGCATCACCCCCCAGCAACTCGAAAGCATCATGACCATCGCCGATGATTTCACAGTCGAGCAAGCGCAAGCCATCAAGGACATCGAGCGCACCACCAACCACGATGTGAAGGCAGTCGAGTACTTCCTGAAGGAGCGTTTTGACGAAATCGGCTTGGCTTCGCAAAAGGAGTTCATCCACTTCGGACTCACCTCGCAGGACATCAACAACACGGCTACGCCCATGCTCACCCGGGATGCCGTATCCGCCGTTTACTTGCCATTGGCCTTGAAAATCAGGGACTTAATCAACGAATCGGCCAAGGCATGGGCCGATGTGCCGATGCTGGCCCGCACCCACGGGCAGCCCGCCTCCCCCACCCGATTGGGCAAGGAATTCATGGTCTTCGTGGAACGGATGGGCGAACAGCTTTCGCAATTGAACCGCATCGCTTGGCGGGGCAAATTCGGGGGCGCCACGGGCAATTTCAACGCCCACCACGTCGCCTACCCGGCCATTGATTGGGTAGCATTCGGCAATGCTTTTTTGGAAAAAGACCTCGGCCTCGTGCGCTCGCAGCAAACGACACAGATTGAGCATTACGACAACCTGGCCGCCGTTTTCCATGCCTTGAGCCGCATCAACACCATCTTGATTGACCTATGCCGGGATATCTGGGCCTATATTTCGATGGATTATTTCAAGCAAAAAACCGTGAAAGGCGAAATCGGCTCATCGGCCATGCCGCACAAGGTGAACCCGATTGATTTTGAAAATGCGGAAGGAAACCTCGGCCTCGCCAACGCCCTTTTTGGCCACTTGGCCGAAAAACTGCCCATCTCCCGCCTGCAACGTGACCTGACCGACAGCACGGTGCTTCGCAACATTGGCGTACCGTTTGGCCACACGCTCATTGCCATGCAATCCATCGAAAAAGGGATGGGCAAGCTCCTGCTCAACGAAGCAAAACTACAAGAAGACCTTGAAAACAACTGGATGGTAGTCGCCGAAGCCATCCAAACCGTGCTGCGCCGGGAGGGCTACCCACAGCCCTACGAGGCACTCAAAGACCTGACCCGTGGCAAGGCACGAGTGACCAAGGCCGACATCCACGATTTTATTCAAAACCTAGAGGTCACTGCGGAAATCAAATCGGAACTGCTGCGAATCGAGCCAAGCAATTACACGGGAATTTAATATCAATCGTTCGTGAAGGTTTCAATGAGTTTCATAGCCTGTCCCGATTTTTCGGGACAGGCTATGAAACCAACTAGCACCATCATTTCTCAAATTCAACAATATACTCCGAGCAGTATTTGCCCAAATCGGAGTACTTGAAAAACAGTCTCGCCTGCTTGCCCAAGCGCAGGCTCGTGGCCTTGGCGGCAATGTCCTCTGGCGTGTTCATCGGCTGGAGCGATGGATACCACATGGTATGCCCCGGCTTGTCCACCAGCAGTTGCGGCTTGCTCCAATCTTGCGAATTATTGCCTTCGCCGAGGTCGGGGTGCATGTTGAACGAAATGTAAAGGCTGCTGCCCAGCCACGACTGTCCGGTCACTT
>JALOMF010000072.1 GCA_025455635.1 Saprospiraceae bacterium
TTTCACCATCCAAAAATCACCGGTGAATTCTGGGAAGTCAACAGTATCTAACGTATTTGTGGTTACCTCACCAAAAGGAGTTCTTGAAGTGGTTATTCCTCCAAAAACATACCCGCCATCTGTGGTGGTGATGGCGACGGCCATTTCTTCATAGCCAGCCCCTACGTAGGATCTGTCCCAATCTATGGTTAGTTGAGCTTGCAGGTTGAAGGTAAAGAGCAGCAGCCCCAGTATTGCCCAAAGGGAATAGACGAATAGTGGTTTGTTCACGGTTGACGGAATCATTTCTAGTGTTTGTTACGGCGGTTTTCAGAATAAAAAAACTACCTTGAGATAATGTCCTTCAGCAAGTGGGTACCAATTCGAAAGGGGTGGTTGCGGTCATCATTCCTGGGGGAATGGATAGATATGAGCTGTAAAGGTAAGTCGGTCAGCTGATTTTTACAACAGTTTGGGCGCTTAAAAATCAGCTTCTGCTAACCAGTACTTGGATTTACTTCGATTTTGGCGGTTTATGGAATTTAATTGTCAAGCTTGCTGCTGTTTTCTTGCTCGTCTTCGATTTTCGTCACCGACTTGAAGCGCACTTTCAACTCGTAGCGGTTGTTCAGGCCCTTTATCATGGGGGTCATCATCGTGTCCATCAGCTCGATGGCCCGCTGCTTGGCCTTGTCCATCACATCGCTTTCGAGCGCCTCCCTGCGGAACTCCTTGCGCAGCACGTCCATGTTTTTGTTGAAATCGGCTTGGTCCAGCTCCCGCATCCAGCCAATGTCCAGCTTATCAATACGGGGGTAAACCTCGTGGCTGAGTATCTCCGGCTCCGGCAGCGTCACGGTCACGATGTTCGACTTGGAGCTGAGGTTCACGTCGAAGAACTTGTCCAGCTTGAAGCCTACTTTCAGGATGCTGATGGCCGACATCTCCATCTCGGTGCTGGATACGTCCACGCCCAGCACCTTGGTCTGCTTGCTGGTGCCGATGCCCTTTCGGTCCCGGATTTCCATCGTGCCCAGTTCTGCGATGGCTTTCTCGACCCGCTCCTGGAAAATGCCCTTCGACAAGGTGAAATCCTGCACCGTGGCCCGCTCTTTCAGCCTCGCAATCATGGGTTGAAGCCCTTCTGTCAGCGCTACGCCACAGGGGGTGTTCACATCGGTGCCTTTCACGTAGATTTTTCCTTCTTGCGTGGGTAACAGCGTACCCATGATTTGGTTGATGAGGAAGCAGGTATATTTCGAGGCTACTTCGTGCAGCACGTCCACGGCACTGGTCAGTTCGTTTTGGTACCAAGTATTGTAAACCGTGGAAGTAGAGTCCCGCATGGCCACGAAGTCGTTGAACATTAGCTCGTGGATATAGGGGTGGTGCTTTTCGTACTCCTGCCGCACCCTGATTTTGAGGCTGTCGCTGAGGTTCATCCGGTTGGCCACATGGGTCAGCAGCGAGAGGTTGAAGTCGTGGATGAGCGCCTCGAACTCCCGGCTGTAGCGCACGGGATTGGCGAGGATGGGCAGCGCATTGTCGTAGTCAATGTCTGACTTGAAGTCGGAGGGCACGTACTTGATTTGCACCTCCTTCGGGATGTTGGTGTAACTGCCGCCGCCTTCCGCAAAATAATAGCGGTAAGCGATAAATCCAAGCAGAGCCAGTGCCAGCAGGAACACGATTAACCTTGCAGCACTGAAGCCTTCGTCGGGCTGCCCCGGACCGTTTTGGTAATTGTCTCTCATGCTTTCTTATTTTGAAATGTCTGGTTTCTGACGTTTGAGCATTCGTGAGTAAAAATGAAACAGCAAAAACAAGGCCCAGCCCGTTCTAGCGATATAATGTTCTCAACACTGAATCTATGCAATGTTGATTCAAATTGAATGAAGGTTTAGAAAGGCCATGCCCGTCGGCGTGGCCTTTTTTTTATGCTGATTTCAACTCCTTTAAATAGTACACAAAGTCGGTTGGAGGGAATCCCTGCATGCCCAATTGCCTGCCCATCGTGATGAGCTGGCCCCGGTGGAAGGTCGAGTGGTTCATGCAATGATGTATCATTTCAAAAGCTTGCTGGCTGCTGGGGCCATAAGAAAGCGTGATGAATTCGATGTGTTTTTCAAAGAAATCAGCAGGCTGCGCTGCCACAAAAGCGGCAAAATCCTCAGAATTCCTCAGTACAGTCGCCAGCACAGCTTTGGTATCGCCCACAAAGCTGTTGCTCGGAAAAGCAACAGGAGAAACGCCTTGCAGCCTGGAAAGCCAACAAAACTCAGCGTCCCAGATGTGCAGGAAGGTCGTTCGTACCGATGGAAAGCTGCTGATGATGGTGGCATTGAAGTCGCTTTCAGTTGCTGCTGCGAACACTTCCGCCAAACGCCTGTTTGCCCAAAGGTTGTACTGCGTGTACCGGGTGTAAATTTCTTTCACGTTGATTGATATTGCTGAAAAATTTGGCCGAAGGTAGCAACTTTACGGCTTACGGCTTACGGCTTACGGCTCACGGCTCACGGCTCACGGCTCACCATCAAAATGATATTTGAAAAAAGAACACTCAACTGTCGGGGCAAGTTGCTCGACCTGCGCCAGCCCGTGGTCATGGGCATACTCAACCTTACCCCCGACTCCTTCTTCGATGGTGGCAGGTACACTGGCGTAGATGCCGCCCTGGCCCAAGCTGAACGGATGCTTTCCGAAGGCGCTGCCCTGCTCGACCTTGGCGGCATGTCCAGCAGGCCGGGTGCTGTGTTGATTTCGGAACAGGAAGAACTGGGGCGGGTGCTGCCCGTGGTGACGGCTATTGCCGAGCGGTTTCCTGCGGCCATTTTGTCGGTGGATACTTTTCGGTCAAATGTCGCTGCGCAGTGCGTAGCTGCCGGGGCCAGCATCATCAACGATATTTATGCTGGACGGTTTGACGAAAAAATGTTTGAGACGGTGGCGGCCCTCGACTTGCCGTACATCATGATGCACATGCAGGGCGACCCCGGAAACATGCAAGCCGCTCCCAGCTACGACGATGTGGTGAAGGAGGTACTGCATTTTTTTATTCAAAAAATGGGCGAGCTGCGGGCACTGGGGGTGAAGGACATCGTACTAGACCCCGGCTTCGGCTTTGGCAAGACGGTTCCGCACAACTACTTGCTGCTCAATTACTTGCATGTTTTCAGCATGTTGGAATTGCCAATTTTGGCAGGCATTTCCCGGAAATCCATGATTTGCAAGGTGCTGGGAGTCAAGCCAGAAAATGCACTCAACGGCACCACAGCCTTGCACATGGTCGCTTTGCAACAGGGAGCCTGCATACTCCGGGCGCATGACGTAAAAGAGGCCGTGCAGGTAGTGCGCCTTTGGCAAACATTGGAAGCAAACAGGCAGGTTTGAGCCAGTTTTTTACATAAAGCATAAAAATCATCTGTGAAATGCGGAACTTTGCCGCTTGTAGTCGGGAAATTCACTTCCCGGCGAGGGCCCAATCGGCCAAGTCATGTTTTTGAAATTGCTTTTTCGTCGGTAAATGAATTTCCCGGCTACGATTATGGAAGACCAGCAACTCACCGAAAATATCATAAAAAAGGTAGCGCTCCGCTTTTTCAGGCACTACTACAAGTTCAGGCTGCGCTACGAAGACCAGCCCGTGGTGGCCAAGTACGACCTCGAAGGCGTGGGCGGCATCGTAGCGGACGGTTACTATTCCTTCAAAAAGCCGGACGGAAAGCTTTTCACGGCCACTTTCGAGGCTACTTCCAAGGAGTCGAAGGACGAAGTGATGTTCAAGGCGGACAAGCGCACCCTGCTCTGGGATGGCCTTGCGGTCACTTGCATCAGCATGGTAGCCTTGGCTTTTTTCAACCTTCGCTCGCCGTTCCACTCCCTAGACAACACCAAGATTGGCGAACGCACGGCGCTGCTGTTTTTGGTGGGGTTGGTCGTGTTGGGCCTGTTCGTGGCCATTGCCCGCAATTTCAGGCGCTACCGCTATATTTACGCAGTTGAGCAGTTCAAGAAGTACTTTGCCGATGAGCAGTGGATTGCCTTGAGCACCGATGTATTTGAAAACAGCAACGACCGCTACCTGCGGGAGCTGAAAAGCCAGTGCGTGTTCAACGGCCTCGGCCTGCTCACGATTGACAAAAACCTAGACCCGAAGATTATCATCACGCCGAGCCGCCACGACATTTTCGCTGGGAAAAGGCAGGCGCTCGATTTTTTGCCCCAAAAAAAGGCGCAGGAAGTAGCCCAAAAAGGCAAGCTAGACCTCTTTCCGGCGCTGATGTCGGGGGGGAGCCGCCAGCCCAAGTCGCTGCTGCGATACCGGAAGAGCAACCATACCCAAATAGCCCTGATGGCGGCTAGCATGGTGCTGTTGGCAGTCATTTTTATGAAAGAAATGGAGAACCCGGCTTTGCAAGTGGTTGAAAAACAAGAGTTTACAGAGAAAATCGCAAAGTCAAAATCGAACGGACTTGAGGAGCCAAGCACCTACCTACCTGATTCCTCCAGCATGCCAAAGCGGAAAAAGGCGGCTGATGGAAAGTTTTGGGACTTGGAGAATGCACAAGAAACTACTACCGTGCCGGCTGAGTCGCCTACGAACGAGCTGGCCGACAACTCAAAGCGGTCGGTTGGCACTACCGGCGAATTCACGGAAAAAGGGGTGGGCAACTTGGATATCCTTTACGATTGTTCGAGGTTCTACAATTTTGACGGCAAGAAATACATCGTGGAGGTAGGTGAGTACAACGAGTACAAGTTGGCTGCCACAGCCGTGACGGCCATTCGTTCCAAGGGCGTCTTTTCGGCGGCTTTGCTCAAGTCCTGCTTCACCGACGAGCGGAAGGGCTACATGGTGTACGCCGGGGAGATTTACAATTCGGCAGCCGAAGCCAGCAAGGAGATGGATGCCTGGGTAGCCAAGCAAAAAATGTCAGAGAAATTTGTAGCAAACTGGAAAATCAGGGCGATTGAGCCAAACATAAAATAAAAAAGCAAGGTGCGCACACCTTGCTGAAAAATGAAAAAAGGCTTAAGGTAAGGTCTTTCAGTACCACAAAATACCGTGTGGCATTTTAATGATTTTTCGGTTTCAAACTCAGGATGTTTGTGGAATGGTACCCAGAATTACCCGCCTTGATTTTGCATAAAAAAGAAAGTTGTTGTTGAAAATTGCAGGCCGTTTGCTTGTCGGGGGGAAACTCGACAGGGGGGCTGCCAGGGGGCGAAGGGGGCAGCAAGCGACCAGACGCAACTCGCAACGAACAACTTCCGGGTTATGCATCTTTGCGTGCCCAATCGGAAAATGACCGATAGGGCTATAGTACGGCATCATTGATGCCAACTGCTTTTCTAGTTTGTCGCATGAAACACTCCAATGCCTGTGCATGGTAGCTGTCTCAAGCAAGCCTATATTCCCAGTTGAAGTTGTTGTTGAACCACCCGTATTACCATTTTGTGCGGGTATAGAAGTTGGAGATTATTTTCTGGCTATGCTTTCGAGCCTCTATCTTTTCTGTGAAAGGTTATGTTCAGTGGAACGTATTAACAGGTGCAAAAATGTTACCAAATTTTAAATTAAAAGCGCTGAACATGCCAGTTTTGGTATGTTTTGGTGCTTTTGGGGGATAATATTGTGACGTATAAAATCGAGTTTTTTACTGGGTTTTAAGTGTTGGCTTGATGGAATTGGCGATTGATTGTATTGGAATAAATTCAGTGGATTAGCAGTTTATTAAAAATATTTTAATGTGTAAAAATATAAAGAACAGGCTTAATGAATCAATAAATCTGTGATACGGCAACCGTTGAAAAAAATCGTCAATTCATTTAGAAAAAAATCGCTCAAGGTAGTCGGCCAATGAAGCTATCCCGGATGTTCCGGTGGGAGGCACGTCGAATTGTAGCTGCGATTCACCATAAACTGGTGCCCGTTCATTGAGTTTTGCGGCAATGAAATTGGTCAAATTGGCATCATCCAGTTGTGAAATGAGTGGTCGGTGGCTTTTTTCAGGGGCCAGGCGCAGCGCCAGCAGTTCGGCAGGGGCGTGCAGATAGATGGTGATGCCGTTCTCGTTCATCCAATGCATGTTGTCGTGAAAACAGGGTGCCCCGCCGCCGGTGGCCACGACCACGTTTTGCGAAGCGGAAAAGCTTCGGAGCGCTTCTGCTTCCAATCGTCGAAAGACCGACTCTCCGTGTTGCTCGAACACTTCGGCAATGGACAAGTTGGCTTTTTTTTCAATGACATCGTCAAGGTCAACGAAGTCGAACCCAAGCTGCTTGGCCAGTGCTTGCCCAAGGTAACTCTTGCCTGCCCCCATGAATCCGACCAAGAAAATACGCATCGCTAGTTTATGTTTGACCCAAATTTTGAAAACATTGATGCCCGCAAAATTAGAAGCTATGCCTCAAGTTTGGCCAATTGAGTTAGTTGAATAGCTGGTTAAGGCTTACATTTGCCAACTTTTCAAAAATCAGCTATGAAAAAGACGAACCAAATCAAGAACGCACTCATCCTTGCCGCTGTTTCGGTTATTTTGGTCGGAGCTTGCAAGAATGAACCTGCAACTCCCGGGAAAACCATCGAAGAAATACAGACCGAGGGCAAAATCAGCTCCATCATCCGTAGTCCTGTCAGTGCTGATGGCACAGTGGACACGGTGAATGTGGCCAAGATGGTGTTCGAGCAAGCCATCCACGACTTCGGGGAGGTGGACGAAGGAGCCGTTGTGAAACACGAATTCAAGTTCACAAACACTGGCAAAGTGCCGCTCCTCATCAAAAACGCACACTCGACCTGCGGCTGTACTATTCCTGATTGGCCGAAGGAATTGATTGCCCCGGGCCAAAGTGGCGTCATCCAAGTAGAGTTCAACACGAAGGGTAAGTTGGAGTTTCAGGAGAAGCCCGTCATCATCACGGCCAACACCTACCCCAGCGTCACGAAAGTTTTTCTGAAAGGAATCGTACATAAAATTGGGTAACTTTTGAGGATTTGAAGGAATGGCACCCGGTTTTCACAAGTTCTGGGTGCTTGGTTCCCGTCTCATTTTCTCCTTCGAAGCCCACAATGTTTTAACAAATGCAAACACTTATTTTCCTACAAGCGGCTGGAGGCAACGCTGGCATGATTCAAATGCTGTTTTTCGCCGCCATCATCCTCGTTTTCTGGATGTTCATCATCCGCCCGCAGGCCAAGCGCCAAAAAGAGCAGAACAATTTTGCAAGCAGCCTTGAAAAAGGCCAAGAAGTGGTCACTGCCAGTGGCATGTTGGGCCGCATCAACAAAATCGAAGGTGAAATCGTGACCCTCGAAGTTGGTGCCAAAAACTATATCCGCATGACGAAGTCGGCCATCAGCAAGGACTTGACCGAACAAGTTCACGGCAAGGACATGAAAAAAGGCCCTGTGGAGACGCAGGAATAATGGAAGACTTGCGAGCCTGCTTCCGCCTCGACAGTGTTTCACCCAGCAGATAATGCCCATCGGGAATGATTGAGTTGCTTGAATTTGACGAGTACCTGTTCCACCTGGTCAACACAGGTTGCCAGCACCCGTTCTTGGACTGGTCAATGCCCTTGTTGCGCAACAAGTACATTTGGTTGCCATTCTATGCCTTCATCGTCAGCTTTTTGTTGCTCAATTTTTCAAGAAAAGGGCTTGTTGCGGTCTTGATACTGGTGCTGGTGGTGGCCGTGGCCGACAATGTGAGCAGTGAACTGGTGAAAAAATCGGTGCAGCGGCTTCGCCCGTGCAAGGTGCTAGACCCCCAATGCGACATGCGCCTTTTGGTGCCTTGTGGCAGCGGGTTCAGCTTTCCGTCTTCTCATGCCACCAACCATTTTGCGGTAGCCACCTATTTGATGCTGGCGCTGGGCGGTTTGTTCAGGTGGGTGAAATGGCCCCTGATGCTCTGGGCAGCTTCGATAGCATTTGCCCAAGTATATGTCGGGGTGCATTATCCATTGGATGTGGTTGGGGGGGCATTGCTCGGCATACTGGTGGGGTGGGGGGCATACTTGGTTCAGTACCATACGGGAAATGAACTGGTGACCACACCTGCTTGAAACAACGACTCATTTTCAAATCAGCATAAATGCACGTTTGGGAGTTTATCTTGCTTTTTGGCACCGTCTTTTTGGGCGGCAGCCTTGGTTTTTTATTTCCGAAGGAAAAAAAGGGCCTGCTTCAAATCGTGCTATCATTTAGCGGAGCCTACATACTCGGAATAGCAGTGCTGCACCTAATGCCCTGGGTTTTTGGCAGCGGTGACAGCCATGCCGGGCTTTGGGTGTTGTTGGGCTTTTTTGTGCAGCTGCTGCTGGAACAACTATCGGCTGGCGTGGAGCATGGCCACATACACGCACCGCACAACCTCTCGTCGGGCTTCGTATTTTCGGTCATGTTCGGGCTTTGCATACATGCTTTCGTGGAGGGCATCCCCTTGAGTTATTATGGTGAAATGCACGAAGTGAATCACGGCGGCCACACGCATTCGCAAAACCACCTGCTGTACGGTATCATCCTACACCATATTCCAGCGGCTTTCGCACTGGTTTTTTTGATGATTATCAGCAAGCTGCAACGCCACTGGATTTGGGTCTGTTTGTTCTTGTTTGCGGTCATGTCGCCGTTGGGGGCTTGGTTGGCTGGCCTTTTCACTGTGCCCGAAGCCGTCCAAGTCAAAGTGATAGCTTTCGTTATCGGCTCGTTGCTGCACATATCCACCGTTATCTTGTTTGAAATGGACAGTTCCAGCCACCATTATATATCATGGCGGAAACTACTGGCCATTAGCGCTGGCCTGGGCATTGCCATTCTGACCATTTTGTAAGCAAAGATTTGCCAAAAATTGCGCCTAAGGGCCTTGGCAACTAGCTACCTGTAGAAACCATGAAAGCAAGCAGGAAATGACATACGTATTGCACAATGAACATTATGCCAGCGATTTTTGAAAAATAGCTAAATTGGCGTCAGTTTTCTGTGCTATACCTAACCATTGTGCTCAAACTATTTGGTATGAAAAACTTTGTACGAAACATAATTTTATTGCTCTTCGTTTTTGTTGCGATTCCTTCGTTTTCACAGACTGTGATTAAAGGTGAGGTGGTGGACGCCAATAGCGGTGAAGGGCTTATCGGGGCCAGCGTTTTTGTTGCTGCTACCGCCGAAGGCACTATCACTGATTTCGACGGGAGTTTTGAGTTGAAGGTGAAGGGGGAACTCCCCGTCACGGTCACATTTTCGTACACAGGTTACGAAGACCAAATACTCGAACTCACCAGTGCAACGGCCAAACTGAAGATAAAAATGGCGGAGGCCGCCATCACCACCTCGACGGTGGAGGTAGTAGGCCAGCGGGTTTCAGAAAAGCAAAAAGCATCGCCGCTCACCGTGGAGTCGCTGGATTTGATAGCCATCAAAGAAACCCCTTCCGACAATTTTTACGATGGACTCGGCTCCCTCAAAGGCGTTGACCTCACCGCAGCCAGCCTTGGCTTCAAGGTCATCAACATGCGGGGCTTCAACAGCACCAGCCCCGTGCGCTCCCTCCAAATCATTGACGGGGTGGACAACCAAGCACCGGGCCTCAACTTCTCGCTCGGCAACTTCCTCGGTTCCTCAGAACTGGACGTGCTCAAAGTGGACCTCATTCAAGGCGCCAGTTCTGCCTACTATGGCCCGAACGCCTTCAACGGCGTCATCAGCATGGAAACGAAAAACCCGTTTTTACAAAAAGGATTGTCCGCCATCGTGAAAGTCGGCGAGCGCAACCTCCTGGAAACGGCGGTCAGGTGGGCCGATGCCTTCAAAAACAAGGAGGGCCTCGACTGGATGGCCTACAAGCTGAACTTCTCCTTGCTCCGTGCCGATGACTGGGTGGCCGACAACGACAACGCCGTGGACGGAACCGATACGCCAAAGGGCAACCCCGGCGGCTGGGACCAAATCAATACCTACGGCGATGAGTATTTTTCGCTGGGCGATTATTCGAGGGACAGCACTTACCTGCCCAACAACAATGCGGGCCTGCGCACTTTCCACCGCACGGGCTACGAAGAAAAAGACTTGGTCAACTACAATACCGAGAACATAAAAGCCAATGCAGCCCTGCATTTTCGGCTCCAGCCATCAAAGAGCTACGAATCAACGGAGTTGATTTTATCGAGCAGTTTTGGCACTGGTACCACGGTCTATCAAGGCGATAACCGCTTCAGCCTGCGGGACATCCTTTTCTTTCAAAACAGGCTTGAGCTGCGCAAAACCGACAAGTTCTTCATCCGGGCTTACGCAACGCACGAAGATGCGGGCAACTCCTACGACCCGTACTTCACGGCTTTGAGGTTGCAGGAAATGGCCAAATCTAACCCCGATTGGTACAACGATTATGCCCGGTACTGGCGGTCGAATATTTACAACCGCATGAAGGCCAACGAATTCCCCACGCCCACGGTCAACAGCATGGGCCAGCTGGTTTTCGATTATGATGCGGCATTTGCTTTTTTGAACAACAACCAAGACTCCCTGCAATACTGGCACGACCTCGCCAGCGCAAGGGCCGACCAAGCCAACCCGCTCATCAATACGACACAGGATTATTTTGCGCCGGGCACCGAACGCTTCGAAGCTGCTTTTGACAGCATTACCAGGCTGAAAAACACGGAGGGCGGCACCCGCTTTTTTGACAAATCGGCGCTCTACCACCTGCATGGCGAGTATGTTTTCAAAAGCCAGTTTTTCGATGAAATCAAGGCTGGAGCAAATGCCCGTATCTACCGCCCCTTCTCGGATGGCACAGTGTTCAAAGACACTGCCGATACCCGGATAACCAATCGGGAGTTTGGTTTGTACGGTGGTGTAAAAAAGAAAATCGGAAGCCAGCTCACAGCTTCGGCTACTTTGCGGCTTGACAAAAACCAAAATTTCAACCTCATTTATACGCCGGCTGCTTCGCTGGTTTGGTCGCCCGATGTTTACAACTACCTCCGCCTTTCATTTTCCAGTGGTGTGCGAAACCCAACCCTCACCGACCAGTACCTCAATTTGAATGTGGGAAGGGCCACCCTGCTGGGTAATTTGGATGGATTTGAAAACTTGGTTTCCGTGGAATCCTTTGTGGATTACCTCGGAAGCGGCTTCACCGCACCACTTGACTCATTTAATGCGCCTGCCGTGAAACCTGAGCGGGTGAAAACCTTCGAGGTCGGCTATCGCACTACTTTATTTGATAGGCTTTACCTCGATGCGGGTTACTATTTCAATATTTACAACGATTTCATCGGTTATATGATTGGGGTGGACACGGAGTTTGACCAATTCGGATTTCCACAGAACACCCAAGTGTATCGGGTCGCTTCCAACTCGCAAAATACCGTCACGACCCAAGGATTTTCACTGGGCGCAAACCTTTACTTCGCCAAATACTACCAACTATCAGGCAACTACTCTTGGAACAGGCTGAACAAGGAGTTCGTCGATGACCCCATCATACCTGCCTTCAACACACCAGAGCACAAGTACAATGTGAGCGTTTCGGGCCGTGACTTGCCGATAAACGCCTTCGGCAAAAAGTCGAACAACTTTGGTTTCAACGTGAACTATAAGTGGGTAGAGGGCTTCATATTCGAGGGGTCGCCACAGTTCACGGGCAATATCAACGACTATGCTTTGCTCGATGCGCAATTGAACTACAAGTTCAGGCGCTACAACACGACCCTGAAAGTTGGTGCTTCGAACCTGCTCGACAACCGTGCTTTCCAGACCTATGGAGGGC
>JALOMF010000560.1 GCA_025455635.1 Saprospiraceae bacterium
GATTCGATGAGAACGGATTGGGCGAAACTTTCAGAAGGTCGAAACTGGCAGCCTCCCCCACCCCCGTCAGCACCTCCACGTTCCACACCACTATGCTGTCGCAGCCCGACCCGAGGTCAATATTTTCCACAATCGTCGTGTCGTTTTCCAGCAGCCAACCATTCAGCGGGTCGCCGAGGTTCACAAAGGTATCAATCACCACCGTAGCGCCGAACTCGCCCACGTCAATCGTCACGTAGTCGAGGCTATCGGCCCAAGGCAGCGGCGTGTTTTCAAAAAAAGTGGTGTCGCTTTCCCAAGCGACACCCCCATAGAGTCCCCCCGTACAGAGGCTCACGTCTGAAATGCTAAAAACTTGCGGTTTTTGGAGGGTATGGAAATACTGCGGCTTGGCCACGGGCAGCCCGTAGTCGAAGCTGATGCTGCTGCGGTTCACGATGAGGCTGTCCCAGGGCGCATCCGCCACTTGGCTCACCCGGAACTTGAGGTAGCCGATGGAGGCCGTGTCGTTTTGCGAAGCAGGTGGCAGCGCAGCATTTTCAATGCTGAATTCGAGCACCCCGGCGTTGTTCACCGCCAGCGAATAAGGGTGGCTGCTGGCCCCTTGGCGCACGGTCGTACCGTCCAGCCAATGAGAGAGCGTGTCGAGGATGACCACCGTGGAGGCCGTGTCTTCGCCGGTGTTCTGGAATACGACGAGGTATTCGATGTCGGTATTTTGCTTTATAAAACGTTGGTTGTCAATGCCTTTCGGGAACGCAAGCACCGTATTTGCCGAAGGCACCAGTCCGTTTTCCAGGGCGTGTATGGAACGGAACGGGTCGGCGTCGTCCTGCGGGAAAATAGTGACGAAGCCCGTGCTGTTGCCACATTCCTCGATGCTCACCGAAGGGCGGCTCCTGCCCGGATGCCCGGGCGATTGGGGCACTTCGAGGCGCAACGTCTTGCCGTTGGTAGGCTGTTTTATCGTTTGGCTTTCACCGGGACCGAGTTGGATTTCTAATGCCCTCGCTAAAATTTCATCTTCTACAATAATGCTCAAAAGCGGCTCGTCCATGCCACCTGAGCCTTCATTTTCTATCGTAAAACGAACACTGTCCGCTTCGCAAACGGCCTGAACGGCAAGGCTGGCGCCATCCCATGTAGGGTCGGGCGGCAAGCAAATGGCATCCGGCGTGGCAAGGGCCGTGACGAGGTGCGCCCTGCCCACGATTGCATCGCATTCCAAGAAGGTTTCGATGAAAAAGCTGCCGCAATCGCCCACTTCCACGCTGCCAATATCGAAAGTCCAAGTACGCCCGTTTTGACTTAAAACAGGTTGTTGCGAAGCAACAAAAGCCAAGGCACTGTCAAGCCTTACTGCGATTTCGGCATTGGCTGGCGCCGTTCCGTTGTTGCAGTATTTTACTTCATAAAACGCTGTTGCACAGGGTTTTAGCACTGCTGTTGCTACGTCAATTTCCAGCTCCGGGCAAGCGATGCCCACCTGCAACGGGAAAATGGCAGCCACCGTGTCAAAGGCATTTGGGAACGACAACGGGAGGTCGTTCTCGCAGGGCTGCCAGTAGGCGTTCGGGGAAATAAGCCGGAGTTCGTAATTGCCAGTATCGGTCAGGATGGAAAAATTGCCATCGCCGTCGGTAATGCCGTGGAAGACGCCGCCGCCGTCAGGGCCAGTCTTGGTGGCGGTCAAATGCCAGCCCCGGAAGCCGATTTCATTCGCCGCAGATTGACAATCGTTGTTTTCATCGAAAAAAATACGGCCCTGCACATGGTTCGTCAGCAGCTCGCCTTGTGGGCCGAGGCGGAGGAATTGCGCCTGGCTGTTCAGCACGGCACCGTTCACGTCATCCAACCGGCTGTGCGCTGCAATGGCAAAGCCGCCATCGGGCATCCGTTCGATGGAATGCGGGATGTCCTTGCGGTCACGGACATAGCTGCGCTCCCAGAGCAGGTCGCCACTGGCGTCGGTGCGAACGAGGTAGATATCGTCGAACCAATTGTTGAAGCTCTGCGTGGAGCCAGCCAGCGCAAAGCCGCCATCGGGCATGGGAGCGATGTAGGTACCCCATTCGCCGAAGGCGCCGCCATAAGTTTGCGACCATTCCAGCGTGCCGTTGTGGGTGATTTTTAGGAGGTAAACATCGTAGTCGCCAGCGCCAAAGCTGCGGGTAGTGCCGCCCACCATAAGGCCGCCGGTTGCCAAAGGCAGTACGTCGAATGCGAAGTCATCGTCAGTGCCGCCAAAGGTCTGGAACCACTGGAAATTGCCGTCGAGGTCAATTTTGGCGAGGTAAACATCTTGGTCGCCAGCACTGAAACTGGTGGACTGCCCGGTGATAACCAGTTGATTGTCAGTCGTTTCGGCAATGCCCCAAGCCTCGTCCTCACCGGGGCCGCCGTAGGTGTTCGACCAAAGCTCTTCGCCGTTGGCATCGGTTTTCACGAGGAGGATGCCCACGTCGCCGTTGCCATTGTCGGAGCGGCCAACGAGGGCATAGCCGCCGTCGGAGGTCTCTATGGCCGCCCTTGCGAACTCGGTGGCCGTGCTCCCGTAGGTCTTGCTCCAAACGACGTTGCCGAGCCTATCGGTCTTGGTGAGCTGGAACTGGAAGCCATTGCCGCCCGTGGTGAAACTGCTGCCGCAAAGCAGGTAGCCGCCGTCGGAGGTCTGGCGAAAATCGTCAATGATGTCGTGCTCCGGGCCGCCGTAGCTGCGCCGCCATTGCTCCCTGCCAAAGGCATCGAGCTTGGCCATGAACACCTGGTGGAGGTCAGGGCCGCTGCCCGTATGGCCTGCCACCATGTAACCGCCGTCAGGGGTAGGGAAGATGCCCCGGCCAAAATCATAGCTGCCAAAGCTGAGTTGCTGGTGCCAGGCGTTGGGTTGGCCATTGGCAGCGGGCATTGCGAAGCAAAGCGAGAGCAGCCCAAGCAGTAGCAGCATTGGCCAACGGCAGATCGCGTAACGGGGTGCCGAGCAGGTGAATATGCCTTTGCGGTTATTCATCTAATTGGTTGTTCAATGTCTCAGAGCAGCCGGGGGGATGGCGTTTCTCAAATCTTTAGACAAAGTTGCATTGCTAAACGGTGGTAGGCAACCACAAATAAATTGCTTTCTCAATCGGAAAATTCGTGGATAAAGTGCAGAATCATTTATTTACAACTATTTTTCAGCCAGATTTCTCA
>JALOMF010000561.1 GCA_025455635.1 Saprospiraceae bacterium
AGGGTGACTTGGCCGTGATTGTAGCCGGATACCCGAAGGAAATGTGCAAGTTCCTGGACAGCAACACGGGGTTGAAATCCCGTTTCAAGCACCATTTTGAGTTCACCGACTACCTGCCACAGGAGCTTTCGCAGATAGCGCATTATGCTTGCGAGGAAAAAGAAGTCAAGCTTACCACCGATGCGAAAAGCCGCCTGGACGAACTCATCGTCAATGCCTACCGTGACCGTGACCGCTCGTTCGGCAACGCCCGATTTGTTTATGATTTGATTGAAAAAGCCAAGATGAACCTCGGCCTCCGGGTCATGGACATGGAGGAGCCGAGTGCCCTCGACAAGGCCACATTGGAAACTATTCTGTTTGAAGACGTTGCCAATATTGAATTTAAACAAAGCAAGGAGCTGCCGCTCATCCCAATTGACGAGGAACTGCTGCGGGAGTCCATTCAGGAACTGAACCGCTTGGTGGGGCTGGAAAAAGTGCGTTCGCAAATTGTGGAGCACGTGCGATTGGTCAGGTACTACCGGGAGACTGGGCGGGACGTTTTGAACAGCTTCTTCCTGCACACGGTGCTGATTGGGAACCCGGGCACAGGCAAGACTACCGTGGCACGTATCCTGACCAAGATTTACAAGGCATTGGGCATCTTGGAACGTGGCCACATGGTCGAAACGGACAGGCAGGGGCTGGTGGCGGGCTTCGTGGGGCAAACCGCTACCAAAACCGCTGAGAAAATTGACGAGGCGATGGGCGGCGTACTTTTCATAGACGAAGCCTATTCGCTCACGCAAAAAAGCAGTTCTGGCAATGATTTCGGCGACGAGGCCATCCAGACCATTCTGAAACGGATGGAGGACAGGCGGGGCCAGTTCTTTGTGTTCGTGGCTGGCTACCCCGACAACATGGAGGCCTTCATGAAAGCCAACCCCGGATTGAGCAGCCGCTTTGACAAGGTGCTGAAATTCGAGGACTACGACGCTGACGACCTGTTGCGCATTGCCCTTCAAATGCTGGAAGAAAAAGGCATTTTGCCCGCACCCGAGGCAGAGGAGCATTTGGCGGCCTACATGAAATTCATTTACAATTACCGGGATAAATACTTTGGAAATGCCCGTACCGTGCGTCAGGTGGTGACGGAAGCCATCAAGAACCAGAACCTGCGCTTGGCCAATTTCTCACCGGATGAACGGGAAAATATTTCATCCAATATTTTGAACCTAGAGGACGTAATTGACTTCAAGCTGGACTCCAGCTCGTTCATTTTCAACAAAAAAGGCATCGGGTTTAGGCGCAGCGGCGAGTAGGGTAGTTGGGTGGATGCCGCTCACCGTTTTCACAAACAATTGATTATCAATCCTTAATGTAAAAACAGTGAGCGGCAGAAAGTCGCAATGAAACCGGATTAAGCAGCCACGTACATGACTTCTTTCACGGCTTTCACGATTTTGGTCGGGTTGGGCATGTACTCCTCCACCAGCGTTGGCGCATAGCCAAGCGATGTATCGGCCGAGTTGACCCTGGTCACAGGAGCGTCCAAGTGGTCGAACGCATATTTCTGCACTTCGTAAGCAATCTCGGCAGATACCCCGTACATGGGCCAGGACTCGTCCACGACCACCAAGCGGTTCGTTTTTTTCACCGATTCTACCACGGTTCCAATGTCGAGCGGGCGGATGGTGCGCAAGTCAATCACCTCGGCAGAAATGCCCATTCCTTCGAGCACCTCAGCGGCTTTCATGGCCTCCAAAATCATTTTGTTGTAAGAAACGATGGTCACGTCGGTGCCTTGGCGACGCACTGCGGCCACGCCGATTGGCACCAGGTATTCACCGTCAGGGACTTCGCCTTTCATGCCGTACAGCACCTCCGACTCCATCATGCAGACTGGGTCGTTGTCACGAATGGCAGATTTGATGAGGCCCTTTGCATCCGCAACATCAATACAGGAGATGACCTTTAGCCCAGGCACGTTGCCGAGCCAGCTCTCGAAGGTTTGGGAGTGCTGCTGCGCCAACTGCCCCGCTGCGCCTGTTGGCCCACGGAACACGATGGGGCACATAAAATCGCCAGCGGATTGTGAAAGTGTCTTGGCAGCGTTGTTCACGATTTGGTCGAAAGCAAGCACGGCGAAGTTCCAGGTCATGAACTCGATAATGGGGCGCAGGCCGTTCATGGCGGCACCCACGCCGATGCCTGCAAAGCCCAGCTCTGCGATGGGGGTGTCAATGACCCTCCGGGCACCAAACTCGTCGAGCATGCCTTTGCTCACCTTGTAGGCGCCGTTGTATTCAGCCACCTCTTCGCCCATGAGGAAAACGCTGTCGTCCCGCCTCATTTCCTCTGACATACCCTCACGAAGGGCTTCTCGTAATTGAAGTTCTCTTGCCATTGTTGTTGATGTTGTTTAGTGCTTCGCAATGATTTGGCAAAGCGAGTGCAAAAGTATTTTGACTTGGCCAACTTTTTTATGAAAAAACCGACTTTTTTACGGAATAAAAAAAGCTTTGAAAAGCTGATATTTTGAATTCGTATTGAAAATAAATACTTAGGGCTTTTGTTGGCGGGTTCTAGGTATTTTTTTTGCAAAGTACAAATTTTTATAGCGAACTTTGACGGGTAAACTGCAATTTATATCCGCTATGCCCAATACTTACATCAAGTTGCTTCTGTCGCTATCCGTCGTTTTTTCGATGGCTTCCTGCGAGTCTGTAGTTGAATTGCCGATGGACGATGTTGCGAAGCTCGCAATCAGGAGCGATCTCTCGCAAGATGGTTTGGTGGCGGTAGTTTACCTCTCAAAATTGGTAACTGACAACCAGCCCATTGATTACATCGAAAATGCCACGGTCAAAGTTTACAATGGCGACCAGTTTTTGGAACAATTGACCGTTGTGCTTCCCAATACGACTGACCCCAGCAATACCAAGCCTTATTACAAGACGGTTCATTTCAAGCCTGATTTCGATGTTGAGTACAAATTGGTCGTTGAGGTTGAAAACTTCAAGCCAATTTCCAGTACAACCAGTGTGCCTCGCCCCGTGAGTTTGGAGGATGTGCGGTTCAGCCCGGAAGTTTCTACTGGCAAAAACGATGAGATAGTTGTAAACTTTGAAATTTCATTGAGCCTAAAAGACCCCTTGGACATCGAAAACTACTACCATTTGAAGTTCTATCAAGAGCTGATTGAT
>JALOMF010000073.1 GCA_025455635.1 Saprospiraceae bacterium
AACAACGTCGTTGACTGGATTTTCGTGGAGCTTCGGACCGGCACTTCAGGGGCCACCACGGTTGTGGCCTCCAAGTCTGGCCTTCTGAAGAACGACGGGACGGTCATCAACCCTGACGGCACGCCGTTCTCCTTCTCAGGGGTGGCCGCCGGGAACTACTTCGTGGCCATCAAGCACCGCAACCATGTAGGCTTCATGACGGACGGCACCGTGGCATTGCCGACGGCCAGCCTGCTGAACCTGACGGACGGGTCTGTGACCTTGTATGAGCCTAATCACGCGGCCCTGAACGAGATAGCACCGGGCGTGTTCGCCATGTGGACGGGGGATGCCAACGTTGACACCACCATAGACGGTGGCGACGTCACTTTGGCGAGGTCCCTAAGTGGTTCCATCGTTGACGAGTACCACCAAGCGGACGTGAACCTTGACGGTTCTGTGGACGGCGGTGACGTAACCACTATCCGACTTAACAGCGGTCTTATCGGGCAGCAAATTGATTAATCGAATAATACATGGGATGGAGGTACATGTACCTCCATCCCATATCAAATAAAAAAAATGAGATGAAAAAAAGAATCCTTAGCCTTATGACAGTGATGACATTGGCCCTAAAGCTGATGTCCCAGGTGTATTACATCGAGTTCTCTGACCCAGCTGTCGTGGGCTCCGACCTGACCTGGACGGTCAGTATAGCCGCATCTTCAAGCAGCTTCGTCATGGCAGCGGGCAACATCCGCTACAACTTCAACAATACCTACATGAGCACCACGTCTGCGCCCGTGTTCAATGTGACAGGCCCTGGCCTCCAATTGGATAATACCGGCTTTCTTGGCACAGCACCTAACAGATACGTCAACCTAGCGTTCAGCCCCACGGGGGGCAACCTTACGATAACCACCACCCCGTTCACGATAGGTACGGTATCGCATGCACTGGTGGGGTCCCCACCTTCTGGCACGACTGCGAACGTCCGCATCAGGGCATTTGGCGTTGTTCCCGCTGGCTACACCAACCCTCCCCCAACAGCCTCAGCCACCAACACCACCAGGATATTCACCACTGGCGGTTTGTTGATAACCCCTCCGGGCACACCGGTGAACGGGGTGGAGTCTTTCCCCTTGACAGCACTGCCCGTCGAACTGGCCGAGTTCACGGCCACGGCCAAGGGCAGCTACAACCAGCTGAGGTGGATGACGGAAACGGAGCTGAACAGCGAGCACCACATCGTGGAGCGCTCCGCCGACGGCATCGAGAACTGGCAGGAGATAGGCAGGAAGCAAGCGGCCGGCACCACGCAGGTGAAGCAGGAGTACGGCTTGGAGGACAAGCAGCCGCTGCCACTGGGCTACTACCGCCTGAAGCTGGTGGACTTTGACGGCAAGTACGAGCACTCCAAGGTGGTGAGCGTGAAGCGGGATGCGGACGGCTTCGCCGTGACCGGGATGTTCCCCGTCCCATCCGACCGGAAGGTCAACCTGCTGGTGACGCTGCCGGAGGCCGCCGAGCTGAAGGTGACGGTGACTGACATGGTGGGCCGGGTGGTACAGCTGTCGGAGTACGATGCCATCAAGGGCACCAATACCTTGGACATTGACATGGAGAACTTTGCCGCAGGCACCTACTTCGTCAAGCTTGACAACGGCTTGAAGCAGCTGACCGAGCGCATCGTGAAGCAGTAAGCGTTTCGATAACATTAAAAGCCCTTGGTACAGAAAAATGCCAAGGGCTTTTCTGTTTTTTTTCACTTTTGCAATGAGCGACTGAGTTGACAATGACTAATTTAGCGCCTTTTGATTGATGGATTGAAACTTGTTCAAGTTGACTTTCTTTGTGATTTGGCAACCAGTTTTCCTAAAAGGCATTTCCTTATATATTTGATATACAAGTACCTAAAGTGATTGCAATAGATATCCGCCAACTTGAAAACTCACAGTATGTTCGCTATGCTCCATTTTTTTGTAAATCAAAATTGAGCCAAAACTTTATCTAAATTTCATCTTTATACTTGTCAAGTAGAGAGGCTTTTATGATACGTTTCTTTAAACAGCACAATTTTTTTGCCATGCTACTAAATAGAACAGCGTTAACTACCACTGTTTTCATTGCCTTTTGCTTTTTTATGGTACAAGGGCAGTCAGCCAACCCTTGGAAATTTATTTCCAATGCGAGTCTTTCTACCAAAAGTAAGAATAGGCAGATTACCCCAAAGCAATACTTGACTGCATCTTTGGATGTAAATGCAATGAAAGACATGCTGGCTAAGTCGCCGCTTTGGCAAACAGAAGCTGCAGAAAATAGTGTAAATATCATTGTGCTTCCCATGCCAGATGGCAGTTTCCAGCGCTTTCGCATTCTAGAGGCTCCTGTTATGCACCCCGACCTCCAGGCCCAGTTCCCCGACATTAGGTCTTATGCGGGCATTGGTATTGAAGACCCCGCTGCCTACTTCCGTGGGGATTTTACCCTGCGGGGCTTCCATGGGATGATACGCAGCCCCGAACACAGCACGGTCTTCATTGACCCCTTTTCTACGGAAGATTTGGTCAACTACCAGGTATATTACCGCAAGGACTCCCAAAAAACAGAACCATGGACTTGCCACTTCGAAGAAATATCGCATGAATACAAGCCAGTAACTTTTGACCCAGCCAAGATGGCGGGAGATTGTGTTTTGCGTAATTATAGCCTAGCTTTGGCTTGTACCGGAGAGTACGCTACTTTTCATGGCGGTACTGTACCCTTGGTTGTTTCTGCTTTCAACACGACTATGACGAGGGTGAATGGGGTTTTTGAAAAAGAAGCTTCCGTCCACATGACCCTTGTAGCTAACAATAATAATCTTATATTTTTAGATCCTGTTACAGACGGTTATACGAATTCAAGTGGAAGTACGATGTTGGCCGAAAACCAAACCAAATGCGATGCAGTCATTGGCAATGCCAATTATGATATTGGGCACGTATTCTCGACTGGCGGGGGCGGTATTGCAGGTTTGGGCGTAGTGTGCTTAACTGGGAACAAGGCACGTGGCGTCACAGGGAGCGGAGCGCCAATAGGTGATGCTTTCGACATTGATTATGTGGCCCATGAGATGGGGCACCAATTTAATGCCAACCATACGCAATGCAATGCCTGCCAGCGCAACAATGCTACCTCGATGGAACCTGGAAGCGCCAGCACTATCATGGGTTATGCAGGTATTTGTACTCCCAATGTCCAGAACAACTCCGACGATTATTTCCATGCTATCAGCCTACAGGAAATCGCAACGTTGGTGACGGGAAGCGCCAACGCTTGCTCGTCCAATAGCTCCATTAATACTGCGCCAACGGCCAATGCAGGGCCTGATTATGTGATTCCGAGGTCAACCCCATTCATTCTGACGGGGGTAGGTAGTGACCCAAACAGCGACCCAATTACCTATACTTGGGAACAAATGAATAATGTTACTGCAACAGTCACTATGCCACCTGCATCCACCAATACCGCAGGCCCCATGTTCCGTTCTTTCAAAGGTACTGCCTCACCTATCCGCTACCTCCCTCGTTTGCAGGATGTCGTGAACAACGTTAGCCCGACTTGGGAAGTGTTGAACAGCGTGGCCCGTACTTTGAACTTTAGGCTTACGGTGCGAGACAATCGCATGGGCGGTGGCTGTACGGCAGAAGACAATATGGTAGTGACCGTCAGTGGAACGGCGGGGCCATTCCTAGTCACTTCGCCCAATACGGCGGTGAGTTGGGCCGGTGGTTCCCTCCAAACCATTACCTGGGATGTGGCAAGTACCAATATCGCCCCTGTCAACTGTGCAAATGTGGACGTGCTCATGTCCGTGGACGGTGGTTTGACCTACCCCTTCACCTTATTGGTTGCAACCCCTAATGATGGCTCCCAAGTCGCTGCCATTCCAAACGTAGCGACTACGCAGGCCCGCATCATGGTTAGGGCCAATGGCAATATTTTCTACGATATTTCCAATGCGAATTTTACCATCACCACTGGGGCAAGCAATTTCAGCATTACTTCCAGCCCACATGGTCAGACGGTTTGTAAGCCAACAAGTGCGGTCTATAACCTCACGCTAGGCTCAATTGGCGGGTTCAGTGGCAGTGTCAACCTAAGCGCCACAGACTTGCCAGCTGGTGCTGTCGCAACGTTCAGCACAAACCCCGTCGCTGTGCCCGGCAGTACAACGCTAACCATTCTGACCACCAATGCTGCAACTGGGAGTTTCAACCCCGTTGTGACAGGTGCTAGCGGGGCATTGACCATCAATCGGAATATAGCCCTGACCGTCAATGGCTTACCAAGTGCGCCAGCGCTCACTGCGCCGTCCAACAATGCTTTGAACGTAACGACGACGCCAACCTTGACTTGGGGAACCTCAGCCAGTGCAAGCACTTACCAAATACAAGTATCAACAAGCAGCAGCTTCCAAAGCACGGTCATTGATGCATCACTTACAACTACAAGTTTTACTGTTTCAAGCTCCTTGAATGGAGCTACGACCTATTTTTGGAGGGTTCGGGCAAGTAATTCGTGTGGGCTTGGGGCTTGGTCATCAGTTTTTAGCTTCGCCACTGGCTGCTCACAAACGACGGCAAGTACCAATGTGCCAGTTACGATTTCAGCATCGGGTACCCCAACCGTCACCTCCACCCTTACCCTAAGCGGTGTGAACGGCAATATCATTGGGTTCAGGGTGAAAGATTTGAATGTTCACCATAGCTGGGTAGGAGATTTAAGAGCAACTTTGAAATCGCCGGGCAATGTGGATTATGTCTTGTTCGACCAACCAGGCACAACAACACCAGGGGGCAACGGATGTTCCATGAATCATTTGTTGGTCACATTTGACAACAATGCCGCCCAAACTGCCGCTCAACTTGAGAGCACTTGCAATTCCTCTACATTGCCAACACCTCCTCCACACGCAATAAATGGCACCTACCAGCCATTGACTTCATTTGCTGGATTGAACGGCACCTCTCCCAATGGAACCTGGACATTAACTATCAATGACCTTGTCGGTGGTGACGGCGGGTCGCTCCAAACGTGGAGCTTGGAGATTATTACGGATTGCAATGTGAGTGTTCAGTCCAAAGTATTCCTCGCCAACCAATCGAACGGAACGATGGATGACTACCTCCGGCAGCTACAAGTGATTCCGTTGAACGACCCTTATGCTAATGCTGCTTTGCCCTACGATGACAGCGGTAACTTCACTTTTGTTCCTGCTGGGCAAACGGCAACAACTACGCAAACCGTCCTAGACAACAACAATGTGGTTGACTGGGTTTTCGTGGAACTCAGGACGGGCACACCCGGTGCCACTACCGTGGCGGCCTCCAAGTCTGCCCTTTTGAAGAACGATGGAACCCTCATCAACCCCAACGGCACACCCTTCTCATTCGTGGGGGTCACTGCCGGGAACTACTACGTGGCCATTAAGCACCGTAACCACTCTGGCTTTATGACAGCCAATACGGTAGCTTTGCCGACTGCCAGCCTTTTGAACCTCACCAATGGAACGGTGACTTTCTACGAGCCTAATCATGCCGCACTGAACGAGGTTGCTCCGGGAGTATTTGTCATGTGGACGGGTGATGCGAACGTTGACACATCCATTGACGGTGGTGATGTCACGCTGGCTAGGACCTTGAGCGGTGCTGTAGTGGACGAATACCACCAGGCTGACGTGAACCTGGACGGTTCGGTGGACGGTGGTGATGTGACCGCTATCCGGCTCAATAGCGGTAGCGTCGGTCAGCAGATTGATTGATTCAACTAGTCAAAGCAAAATATATTGGAGAGGCTTGCAGAAGGCATTTACCTAGATGAGCCTTGCAATGGCTTGAGAAGACGCACTGCTCACTTCGGGAAATAGCAACTCAAGTAAATAAACTAGCCCCCACCACTGCGAAGTGGCGGGGGGCTAGTTTTTACTTTTTACTTCAAAAATACCGGATATGGCTCGCCTTGTCCACCCGCTGATCGAGATCGTAGCCCAGCATCAGCTCGAAGGAGCCTGTGGAGACAGATTGCAGCTTGCCCAGCGGGTAATCGTACGAGAAGCCGAGGCGAAGACCGTTGCGGAGGTGGAAGTTCGTCCAAAGGTCGAAGGAGTCGGGGCTGCTCTGCTTGGGGCCATCGGTATTGAAGGCAGCAAAAGCCGAGCGGAAGGAAAGGCCGAGCCAGAGTTTGCGCTGGAAAAACAGCGAAGCGTCCAGGTCGAAGCTAACGGGCGCACCGATTTCCCGCACGAGGTTGCCCTGCCGGAAGAAATTATTGAAAAGCCCCACGCTTTTTAGCAAAAAGGATGGGCGGAACACCAAGTCGTCGCCGTTCAGCGGGATGGCGCCGCCTGTGGTCAGGTAGAAATGGCGGTGCACCTTGGCCCATTTCCGTATCTCCAATCGCTCGGCTGCCGATACCTCGCGGAGCTGGAAATTGGCCAAGTGCGGCATGGAGGCCCCTGCGTAGAAGTTTTGCGTATAAAAAAACAAGCCAGCGCCAAAGTCGGGCAGCCATAAACTGGGGCTGAGGTCGGCAAAGGCATTGTCCAGCTCTTGCGGCTGCTGGAAGTCGAGCTTTTTCCAATCGGCCCGCCAGTTCATCATGCCCGCCTGAACGCCCACCGAAAGTGTCCCTTTTCCAAAATTGATGCGGTAGGCATAAATGCCGTTCAGGTAGGTCGCCTGCCGTGCGCCCGTGCTGCCGTTCACGAGGTTGAAGCCAAGCCCCACCCGCTTTTTGAAGGTGCTGTGAACGGACAGCGTCTGCGTGACAGGGCGCCCTTCCCAGCCCGATTTGCTTCCTTTTGCTGCCCATTGGTCACGATAGACTGCCACCGCCGAGAGGTATTCCTTGCTGCCAGCGTAGCCGGGGTTGTACACCAGCGTGTTGAACATGTAGTGTGTGAACTGTGCCTCTTGCTGCGCTTGGGCAGGTGATTGATTTAACCAAAAGAGAACGAGGGCTGCTGCCAACCGAGTAAGCCAAGCCTTGATGGCCTGTCGCTTTTGCGTGGTCGTGAAATGTAGCGTTCGCATCATGAAGCAGCCAGCTATTGTTGGAAAGTGGTTGGGAAATTCGTCTGTTTCGTACGGGGGGAATTGTGCGCAGTTTTTACAAAAAAAATAAAACAACGCATGGAGCCGAAGCGGACACAAGTTGTTCTGGCCGCATCAGGCAAAAATTATGCCTCGCTGCAAACTGAGCTATTTTGGCCTAACTTGAGTAAGTAAAATTGGGAAACATGCGAAAGGCTGTCCGATGCCTACTCCTCGGAGCGATTAGGAGTGCGGGATTGCGTTGAGCTTGCGACGAGCTACCTCCCAGCGCTTGAAAAAGCCAGAAATACACCTGCCCGCCAGCGGTGAAGGAGCATTGAAGAGTACACAAATGCCGATGCCATCCCGGTAGTTTAGAGCGATTTCACTGTGGTAATTGTTGACAAATCCAGCATGGTAAACCAGCGTGTCGGGGCCGTGCTCCAGTATCCGCCAGCCCTTGCCGTAATAAGCCGAGTCACGGTCAATAAAGCCCCTAAGCACGGGCCTTTCCAAGCCAGTGGCAATTACCGGGGTAAACACGTCCTTCAGCACTTCGACTGGTACCACGGACTGCTTGTGGCCGAGCAATGCCTTCAGCCATTCGGCCATGTCCGTGATACTGGCATTGACGCCCCCAGCGGCCGGGTAATTGTAGTAGCGGTGCGTGATGGAATCGGCCACCCAAATGCCCGCCCGGTAGCGGTGCGGCAGGGCGTGGTTGGGGCTGTTTGCTATCGCTTCGTAGTCGCAGGAGGCGGCGTTCATGCCCAGAGGCTTGAACAGCCTTTCGCTGAGAAGCTCCCTGTAGGTTTTGCCCGTCACGTTTTGCAGCACGGGTTCAATGAGGCAGTAGGCCGCATTTTGATAGCTGAAATAATTGCCCTCCTTGCCAGCCAACCTTGCCAACGGGAACTGCGAGAGGATGTATTCGGTCGTAAAACCTTGTTCAATCAGGTTGGAAAATGAGTGATAGGGCAGCCCTGTCGTTTGCGTCAAAATATGGCGCACTTCCAGCCGCTCGGCTTGGGCGGGGTCGCTCAGGCTGAAATCGGGCACGTACTGCTGCACCTTGTCGTACCATGCGAATTTGCCTTCGTTTTCAAGCATACCGGCCAGTATCCCGGCAAAGCCCTTCGATAACGAGCCAATCCGAAAAACCGTGTTTTCGTCAATGGGGCTTGGATTGCCCTCGGCCCGCACCCCAAAGCCCCGCATATACACCACTTGGCTGTCCTTCACCACCACCACGGCTGCCCCCGGCGTACCGGAAAGTATCATCGAATCTTGAAAAAAAGCATTGTAATCTTTCAGGAACTCCTCCATCACAGGGTGGAGCGGTGGAGGTGTAGGCCGCAGCTTGGCCGACATGGGGGTGCGATGTTCCGTTTGGTTGCAGCCAAAAATCAAAATCAGGCCCAGCAATGGGAGGAGGATACGTCGGATGTTCGTCATGTGGGCGAAGGTAGCAATTTTGGAAAACGATGAAACGAAGCGGTGGCGCTATGAATTGTGGCTTCGCAAAGTCAAGGACGCCTCATTCCCGTTTCAGCACAAAAACCGAATCGGTACTTGGTGGCAGCCAACGGCGGAACCCAAATCCCTGCTGCTTGTGGTAGCCGCCCAGTTCCCCGAACGCCACCACGAACTCATCGTCCTTCACCCACCACCAACTCCTGCCGCCTCCACTGTGCCGGGGGCCGGGCTTGTGCCAGCCATTGAACTCAAAACCGCCGTCAATCCGGTCGGGCGTCACCTGCGTTTTTTCGGTCAAATAGTCGAGCGCCTGCCACCTTGCACGGTTCCAAGCGAGGTAATCGTGGGTGGTGGCGATGGACAGCGCCGCCATGACGGCTAGCGATGCGATGGAGATGGTTTTGGCTTTTTTACAGATGCTTGGCTGCCCATCGGGCAACGCACAGACCAGCAAAAACGGCAAAAACTGGAAAAAATAGCGGTCGAAGCAGTGCAGGTCGAGCAGCAGGAAGCCGAGGTAAAGCCCCATGTTAGCCAGGGCGAAAACGGTGACTGGCCGCTTTTCTCCCAGCTTTTGGAGCCTTTGTGGCATTTGTTTTTTTAGCATAAAAAAAAGCGCAGCAGCTCCTGCAAAACCCAGTATTTTCAGCAAAGCAATCGCCCAAACGGGCAGGGTAGGGGAGATGTTGAGGTAGAATTGCCCGTCCTTGAGCGTGGGCGGCCCCACCCCAAAATTGTAAACCATGTTGCCCCAGGGCAATTTAGGCCAAGCCGCCATTGCGCAAGCCAAAACGAAGGCCAGACCAAGCAAGGCAGGCCAGTTTCGCTTCGCAAAAAACGGGCGGCTGGGCCACCATGAGTGCCAGTAGAGCACCGACAAGGGGAGCAGTGCGGCCCCTGTGTAGGCCATGATGACCCCCAGCCGCACGGGCATTTGCTGGAAGATGCCCAAGTCCAGCCGCCGCAGCAGCTTGCCGAAGTCGCCGTAGCCATCGGGCAGGCCCTGCGAGGTTTCCAGCCATTTTGAAAAGGCAAAAAACAGCGCCAAGTGCAGCAGCAGCGGCCAAGCCGCCATTGCCACGGTTTTTGGCCGAAGGCCAACGGCAAAAAGCCACGCCAAGCCAAAGGCCAGCGGTAACATCAAGCCCTGTTGCCGCACGAAGGTGGCCGCCAAAGCGAACAGCGTGCCCCACAGCACCCACTTGTTTTTGGCGCTGCGCAATGCCCGTGCGTAGTAGAGGCTGCTCATTGCGCCGAAGGCGAAAAAGGGAACATCGCTCATGAAGGTGAACGAGAGCGAAAAAAAAACGGGGTTGAAGGCAACGGCCAGGGTGGCCAGCAGGGCAGTTATTGGCCGTTGGCCCTGTTCCTTCACCAACTGGTAGGTGGCCAGCAGCCCGCCCAGCCCCAGCACCAGCGTGGACAGCCGCAGCACCGTGAACGTCGCCCCGAACAGCTTGCAGAACCCTGCCCCCCACAGCACCTGCGTGACGAGGGTCATGGACAGCCACTGGTCGTATTGCAGCCTGCCGAGCGTGACCAGGTTGAAGGCCGTGCGACCGTAGGAGAAGTCGTCGTTGAGCGGGAAGTCGCCAATGGGATGGACGAGGAGGATGGCCAAAAGCCAACCAACTATCAACACCACCGTGTTTGTCCAAGCTTTATTCCAGTTAACTTCCATGAATATTCGTTGCCACAACTCCCCAATTTCCTGATTTCCCTAGTGCCCACCGCCCTGCATGGTCACATTGCCACCGAGGTTGCGCACCTCCCGGATGCGCAGCGTGAGCAGTGCGGCGATGAGCAACAGCACCCCGGCGAATGTGACGGCGTTGCGAGGGTCGTTGCCCAAGAAGTTTTCGAGGATGAAACCAAAAGTGAGGGTCTGAATCAGCATCGGCACCACAATCATCATGTTGATGATGCCCATGTACACGCCGTAGCGCTCCTTGGGGATGCCGCCCACGACCATCAGGTACGGGATGCCCATCATGCTGGCCCAACCGATGCCGAAGCCAGTAATGGCCACGAAGAGCAGGTATTTGTCGCCGATATGCGGGAAGGCGAGGAAGCCGATGCCCGCCAGCAGAAGACATGCGGCGTGTACGTGCTTGGCGAAGTATTTTTTGGCCAGCCATGCCAGCCCGAAGGCCGTGAGGAAGGTGACGATATTGTACCAGCCATTGACGAGGCCGGTCCAACTCACGGCTTCTTCGTAAGCCTTGGCGTCGGACTGTGGTGTAGCGCCCCAAACCGAGAGTGCCACGCTCTTTGAGGAGTTTTGCCAGTAGCAAAACAGGGCGTACCACTGGAACAGGTACACCAAGGCCAGTTGCCACATGATTTTGGGCATGTCACGAATGGCGCTCGGTATTTCCTTGAAGGGAAGCGCCAAGCTGAACGGTGTCTTGCGAATTTCTGCCAGTTCTTCTTCGGTCGGCGGGATTTCGGGGGTGGTGCGCATGCTCCACCAAACGGTGGCGATGGAACAGACTGAGCCTAGGAAAAACGAGCCGTAAACCCAAGTGGGCAGCGAGCCTGTGGTGCCCACGAGCAGCAATGGGAAAATGAAGAGCGAGACATTGGCGAGGGTCTGGCCAAGGCCCGTGAAGAAGCTCTGCGCTTGGAAGCCCAGCCCTTTTTGCTCGTCCACCAGCTTGTCGGCGATGAAGGCCCGGTAGGGTTCCATGGCGGTGTTGTTGCCAGCATCAAGAATCCAGAGCAGGCCGGCGGCCATCCAGAGGGAGCTGCTGAAGGGGAAGAAGAACAAGCAAATGCTGCACATGAGCGCCCCCACGAGGAAGTACGGCTTGCGGCGGCCCCACTTGGGATGCCAGGTCTTGTCGCTGAGTGCCCCGATGATGGGCTGCACGATGAGGCCAGTCATCGGGCCAGCGAGGTTGAGCAGCGGGATTTCGTCGGGTGCGGCGCCCAGCATGTCGTAGATGGGCGTGACGGCGCTCTGCTGAAGGCCAAAGCTGTACTGGATGCCGAAGAACCCAACGTTCATGTTGATGATTTGCGAAAAAGACAGCGGTATTTTCTTGATTTTTTCAAGCATGGTTCGTCGTTTTGATAAAGCTGGCAAATTAGCAGAAAATTCGGATAGGCAAGTGCTTGGCTGATTGCGAAGCCAGTATTTGATACGATGGCAAGCCAAAATGCAGGGTGTTCAATATTTTCTTAAAATTTTTT
>JALOMF010000562.1 GCA_025455635.1 Saprospiraceae bacterium
GTGGTTGTCGGTGAAATTCTCCAAGTCAAGCTGCGCCGCAATGGCCTCGAACTGCGCCGGGTCGCTCAGGTCGCTGCCTACCAGCGAGGCTATCATTGCTTCGTAATCGGCGCTGCTGCCTTCCTTCACTTGGTAGGACATGGCTATTTCCACCAAGTCAATTTCGTCCAAATCGGCCTCGTGGTAGTTGGCGAGGTAGTACTTGTCGTAGCGCTCGGTGAGGCTGTGGATGCCCCAGTAAGTGCCGTTGAGAAAGACCACAACGGGCCTCGCCGCCTGCGTCTCGATGTCGGCATCGGCCAGCAGGGCCTGCATGAGCACGTTGGCCAGGAGCGTGCGCACGAAGTCCTGCCCCCCGTTGCGGAGCACGAGGCGCTTGTGTTCGCCATGCGGCCTGTTTTCAAAAAAAGGATGTTCGAAAAGTGCAGCGCCAAGCCCCGCTTTCGCCGACAGGCGGAGGCTCTTGCAGGGCATCATGCGGCTACCGCCGCCGTGTATTTTCAGCTCGAACGGCTGCCGCAGCAGCAGGTTTTTTCCTTCGTAAAAACTGAGCGTGGCCGGGCGCTCCCATTCGGGGCCTTCGTTGAAGTAGTTGCCGGGCTGCCAGGTGGTAGGGTTGTCGTCGTAGTCTTTGCCCGGCACGTAGATGCCCTGCTCGTAGCCGAACAGCCCGGCGCTGTCGGCCCAGATGGAGGCGATGGGCAGCGTGATGCTGTCGAGGCTCGGCCCGATGAAATACTCCTCGGCCAGTGCCTCGCCCTCCTGCTCGTCCCCTTCAAAAACGGCTGCCGTGACGACCGTGGCCTTGGGCACCAGCCCCAGCGGTGGCCGCCAACGGAAACCCTCGTAGATGCTGGGCGGGTTGGTCGGGATGTCGGCGGAGCCGTTGGGCTGTGGGCTGCGGTCGGGGAGCGGGATGGGGCTGGCGTAAAGCTGTGAGGCAGCATCGGGAGCGCTGCCGTTGGTCGTGAAACGGATTTGGTGGCCGGCTGCCCCGGTGGACAAGCTCAGGCTGACCGGGGCGGGGTAGAAGCCGGATGGTGTGCTGAAATGTACGGTTTGCGCCACGAGCGTCATGGAAGCCGACAGGCAGCAGGCTAGAATGGCCGATTTTCTTGACCAAAAAATGTGAAAAAGCGCTTGCATCGGGCAAAGATAACGAATGAGATGGAAGGTTTTTTGCGGAAAAACGGCGTTCATTCCGAAGGAAAAACCGAAAAACACGAAAATGAAGGACGTTTAAAGAATTATTGTCGGTCGCTATTTTTCAATCGGAAACCCTTCCTCAAAGGCAACGCTAATTTAACAACCAAAAATCAAAAACTTAGGATTTTGTTTCTTTGCTTTGCCCCCCAGCAATCATAAACTATGGAAATCCTTCTTGCCCTTACCTTCGTGCTCGGTTACGCAGCCATTGCTTTTGAGCACTCCGTGAATGTGAACAAAGCCGCTTCGGCGCTCATCACGGGCGTTGTCTGCTGGACGATTTACATGCTTTTCAACGGCGACGCCCACGCCGTGAACCACGAACTGGAGGAGCACCTCGGCGAAGTGGCCGGTATCTTGTTCTTCCTGCTCGGTGCGATGGTCATCGTCGAACTCGTGGATGCCCACGACGGCTTCCAAATCATCACCGACCGCATCAAGACGACCAGTCCCCGCAAGCTGCTCTGGATTATCGGCTTCATCACCTTCTTCCTCTCCGCTGTGCTGGACAACCTCACCACGACCATCGTGATGATTTCGCTGCTCCGCAAAATCGTGGACGACCCGAAGGACCGGCTGTTCTTTGCGGGCATCACTGTCATTGCCGCCAATGCAGGCGGGGCCTGGTCGCCCATCGGCGACGTGACGACGACCATGCTCTGGATTGGCGGGCAAATCAGCGTAGGTGCTATCGTGACGCATGTGTTCCTGCCGAGCGTCGCCTGCCTCGCCGTGCCGCTGCTCTACCTCAACTGGAAAATGAAGGTGCCGCCCCCTGTTTTACCGAAGGTGAAAGAAGAAAAAACCATGAGAACCAGCGCCAAGGAGCGCAATTTGGTGTTTGCCCTCGGCGTGGGCGGCCTGCTGTTCGTGCCCATCTTCAAGACGCTGACGCACCTGCCGCCGTACATGGGCATACTCATCGTGCTGGGCGTGCTTTGGACGGTGACCGAGCTGCTGCACCATAAAAAGAATGTGGAAGAAAAAGGCCATTTGACCGTGGTACACGCCCTGCAAAAAGTGGATGCGGCCAGTGTGCTGTTCTTCTTGGGCATTTTGTTGGCCATTTCGTCGCTTGCATCGGCGGGTATGCTTACCTCGCTGGCACAGTGGCTGGACAAGGCCATCGGCAACCAAAACGTCATCGTGGTGGCCATCGGCCTGCTCTCGGCGGTGGTGGACAACGTGCCGCTCGTGGCCGCTGGCATGGGCATGTATCCGATGGAGCAGTTCCCGCAAGACCATAGCTTCTGGCTCTTCCTGGCCTACTGCGCTGGCACGGGCGGCAGCTGCCTCATCATCGGCTCGGCGGCTGGCGTGGCAGCGATGGGCATGGAGAAGATTGACTTTTTCTGGTATTTGAAAAAAATAAGCCTGCTGGCGCTGCTCGGGTATTTTGCGGGCGTGGCGGTGTATTTGTTGCAGGGGCAGTTGTTTGGGTGAAAATGGAGCGTGTTGAACATTTCGTTGTTTTTTACATTTGAGGAAAAGTCCGTTTTGTTGCCCGTTCGCCCATATTTCACCGCCATCGGGCATCTTGATTATTTGCGAAGCGAAAACCACACGAAATGAATACTTACGAAATCATTATACTACTCTGCGGGCTTGTCATTTTCTCCTATTTGTTTGACCTTTTTGCGAGGCGCACGAAAGTGCCATCCGTGCTGTTGCTGCTTGCCACGGGCATTGGGCTGAAATTCATTGCTGATGCTTTTAACTTCGAGGGCATCAATTTCACGGGCATACTTCCGGTGCTGGGCACCATCGGCCTAATCTTGATAGTGCTGGAAGGAGCCTTGGAGCTGCATTTCACGCCAGAGAAAAAGCGGGTCATCCTCAAATCGCTCGGTGCGGCCTTCGTCCTGCTGGTCGTTTCGACGCTGCTGATTGGGTGGCTGTTCACTTACATCACCGACGCCCCCTACAAAACCTGCCTGCTGAACGCCGTCCCATACAGCACCATCAGCTCGGCC
>JALOMF010000563.1 GCA_025455635.1 Saprospiraceae bacterium
CATGAGTTTTGGCAAGCGTTTGAACGAAGTGAACTGGCGTTCGCTCACCCCAAAGGGCCTCGTGCAGAAAGTCGAGGATTTGATGCTGGTGAAAAGAAGACTTCATTAGGCCAACTATCCGAACAATCAAGCAATCCAACAATCTCTAATAACTTTGCAGCTATGAAATCGAAAAACTATCCAATCCTACTTGGGGCATTGCTCCTGCTTTTGGCCGCCACGGCTTGCCAAGACAAACCAGCCACCACCGAAACCACCACGGAACTGGTCGGAGGTACGCCTCAAATCCAAG
Organism: Saprospiraceae bacterium; assembly: GCA_025455635.1. Classification (GTDB taxonomy): domain Bacteria; phylum Bacteroidota; class Bacteroidia; order Chitinophagales; family Saprospiraceae; genus UBA6168. The sequence goes on from JALOMF010000563.1 coordinate 293, forward strand.
AAATTTCAAGGAAAATCAGCGAAAGCCCGACCAATGCCAGCCTCTATGCTACCCGTGGGGCACTCTGGTACGAGAACGAGAACTTCGACGAGGGCATCGCTGACTTGGAGAAGGCCATCAGCTTGGATTCCCTGAAGCCGGAATACTACCACGTGCTGGCCGATATGTACATGGACTACTACAAGTCGAGGCAGGGCCTGACGGTGATGGAAAAGGCAGGGCTGCTGTTCCCTGATAGGACCGGCACGATGCTGAAACTGGCTGAGTTTCAGCTTTTTGTGAAACAACACACGCCTGCTTTGGCCACGCTTCAGCGTATCCAGCAGCGGGAGCCGCTCAACCCGGAGATGTTTTTCATGTTCGGCAATGTGTTCTCCGACATGGGCAAGACCGACCAAGCCATAACGGCCTACCAGAGCGCCGTGGAGAACGACCCCAAGCTCGTGGATGCTTGGATTAAACTAGCGAATATCCTCGCCGACAAAGATTCGCCGCAGGCGGCCAGGTATTTTGACAACGCCGTCAAGGCCGACTCGGCCAATGTGGACGCCCTACATGCCAAGGCGTATTATCTTTCCAACAAGAAGAACGACCTGAAGGGCGCCATTGCGCTCTACAAAAAAATAAATACGATAAACCCGCAGTACACCGAGGGCTACTACAACCTCGGCCTGCTTTACCTCGACATGGACTCGGTGCAGCAAGCCTACACGAGCTTTGACCTAGCGGTGAAATTTGCCCCAGAATTTGCCGAAGGCTACTACCACCGGGGTGTGGCCGCCGAGATGAAAGGCGACAAGGCGCAGGCACTTTCGGATTACCAGAACGTGCTTCGCATCAGCCCCGATTTTGAGGGGGCGAAGGCGGGCGTGGAGCGGGTGAAGTAGGGTATTCCCTCCGGTTTTTTTGTGTAAAAAAAAGGGCACGAACCGCTGCGGTTCATGCCCTTTTTTGATTTAATCAACCTCAATATCAAGCCGCAACGGCAACTGGCTGTTTGCCCAGCTCCCTCAGAATCCTAAAGTGGGAAACGATGGCCTGCCGGGTAGTTCTGTACTCGTTGTAAGGCAAGCCGAACTCTAGCGCGGTCTGCTTTACGATTTCGGAGATTTTAGGATAGTGTACGTGGCTGATATTTGGAAAAATATGGTGCTCAATCTGGTAGTTCAAGCCTCCCACAAAAAACGATACCAACCAGTTCTTCCTGGCGAAATTGGCGGTGGTGGCCAATTGGTGGATGGCCCAAGTATTGTCCATATTGCCTGTTTCGTCAGGTACGGGGTTTTCGGTGCTTTCCACCACGTGCGCCAATTGGAACACGATGCTGAGAATCAAACCAGCAGTGTAGTGCATCACAAAGAACCCAATCAGCACCTTCCACCAAGCCACGTCCAGCACGATGATAGGCAGTACAATCCAGATGGCCACATAGATAATCTTCGTAATGATGAGGACGCTCCACTCTTTCGTCGGGTTCACTTTTTTATCAAAAGAAAGCCCCCGCTTGATGTATTCCTTCATCTGGAAATAATCCTTGCTGATGGCCCAGCTGATGGTCATCAGGCCATAAAGCAGTACGCTGTAATATGGCTGGAACTTGTGGAAACGCTTCCAAGGCTGGTGCTTGTGGAGGCGCAGCAGGCCCTTGGCCTCTATGTCCTCGTCCATGCCCATGATATTGGTATAGGTGTGGTGGAGCACGTTGTGCTGCACCTTCCAGTTATAGACATTACCAGCGAGGATGTAGATGGAGCTGCCCATCAGGTTGTTCACCCAACGGTTGCGGGAGTAGGTGCCGTGGTTGCCGTCGTGCATCACGCACATGCCCACGAAGGACATGCCCATGCCGAGCACGATGGTGAAAAGCAGCATCGCCCACTGGTTGAAGTTGTTGGAGATAATGAGGAAATAGGGGGTCAGAAAGATACTGAAAACCACTATTGACTTCAGGTAAAGCTTCCAGTTTCCAAACTTGCTGATGTTGTTTTGTTGGAAATAGGCGTTTACGCGGGCATTTAGTGTTTTGAAAAAATCGGTACTATCTGTTCTAGGAAATCGAACGGCTGAATAATTCATTGTGCAGAGTTGAAAAAAATAAGCTTGATGATGGAAAAGATTGATGTGCGTTTTTCATCGAAAAGGTGGCAGCAGTGCAAGATTCGAACCCAAGGCAACCACCATTCATAGGCTATTCATGCGGTTAAATGCTTAACTTAAGCATGTGCAAATTTAGAACAAAGAATCAAACAAGGAAACCATTTTGATAAATATCAAAGGCTTTTATCGTCCAATCAGAGCTTTGTGCCTGCCATTGCCGTCAGAATATCTATCAATGGAACGCTGACGCACCCGGCATCAGGCCGGATTCACTACATTTGCTGCCTTGCACTTTCTTTCAAACCTCCAAACATGCGAGTAGAGACTAAATGGGCCACTTTGACGAGCATTGCCATCTTGCTTTGGATGCTATTTGCGCAAGCACTTGGTTTTTATACGCTAGCGCGGTTTTCGGCTACCCAGTGGATGGGAATCATCGCGAGCATATCCATTTACATCATTGCCTACTACATGGTCACCAAGCAAAAGCGGGACCTTGACTTCAACGGCGTCATGACCTGGGCCGAGGGCTTCTGGGCTGCCGCCCGCATGACCTTGATTTACATCCCCATAAGCAGCCTCGTCCTTTACATTTACATCCAGTACCTGAACCCCGGCTACAAGGCGTTTGTTGCCAGCTCCGATTTTGGCAAAGACCCCGTAAATACCTTCCTCATGGACAATTTGAGCGCCTCGTTCCTTTTTGGCGGCCTTTTCTGCTTGGTATTTCCGCTTTTCACTCGGCGGTCGTTACAACAGAAAAAATGAAGAA
>JALOMF010000564.1 GCA_025455635.1 Saprospiraceae bacterium
ATGCAGATTTAAGCCAAATTTATATTTGGTATTAATATCACCGTTTGAAGAGCTCGCTTCAAATTTTGCATTTTCTTGCGTACCATAATAAACCAAGTCATTCGATTCGGAAGTAATCGGCCCACCTTGCATTGCTAGACTTACTTCGACAACATTCAGCGGTTGTTGTATAAACGAGTAACCAAGCCCAGCCTCAATGGATAGCTTATTATTTTTTAAGGTTTTATTGGCTAAAATATGCACTGAGCCACCCTTCGCAACACTATTAATAGACCTAGCACCCATGCCTTCCAAAGCAAAATGCCATTGGCTCATTTTAGGATTAAAGGCTTCGGTAGCAATATTGGGGATGTGATTTGGTGTATTAAATGCTACCAATGCTTGGCTTTCCAAAAGGCTTGGCGTCGGCATTTTTAAGCTTGAAAATTCATTAACTTTCGCTTCGCCAAATTCAGCTTTATTATCCAAAGGATTTTGCGAATTGTTCAATACTTTTTCAGCAGTTAAAGTGGTTATTGCAGCATTCATGCCTGAAAAATCATAAATAGAATCAGGTGTTTTGACAGCATTATTTTTTGCTTTGCTTTTTGTGCTTAATGGCTGTTTATTCCTAATAGGTTCAGATTTATTATTGCCCTTTTCATTCAAAGATTGCTTAGATTCCATCTTATTGGTAGCTACAATCGGACTAGTATGTGTAGCCTCAAGCGGCATTTTCACACTGGGTGCAGTGGGTTTGGCAGCAGGTACAGCCTGAACAGCATCGTTTCCCCAAGACATCAAAGACGCCCCTGCGGTAAGCAGAACCAGCCCAGCCAATGCAAACCACCACCAGCCAAACCTTCGACGGTTTGCCTCCTTCACAGGCATCTCTTCATCGAGCTGCTTGCGCATGGCCGCCCAAGATTGGTCCATGAATTTCTCGTCAATATGTATGCGTTTATCCTGCATGACTCCTTAATTCGTGTTGATTAATCAATAGTTTGAGCTTTTGCCTGGCGGTGGCCAAATGCCACTTGGAGGTGCCGTCGCTGATGCCCAATTGCTCGCCGATTTCGGCATGTGAATACCCTTCGATTGCGTAAAGCCTGAACACTTCGGCACTTGCAGGCGGCAAGGTATCCACCATTTTTAAAATATCTTCTGCATAAAGTTTGCTGGTTGGGCTGGTGGTCGTCGGTAGGTCACGCTCTTCAAACACCAAAAAATGGACATATTTCTGCTTGTCCCTGAAGTAATCGGCCAAACTGTGCCAAACCAACCTCCTCACCCACCCCTCCAATGAGCCTTTGAAAGAATACAGGTGTATCTTCTTGAAAACCCGCATGAAACCATTGTTGACGATGGACATGGCCTCGTCACGGTCGTCTGTACGGCGCAGGCACATCTCCATCATGGCAGGGAAAAAGCGGCGGTAAAACTGCTCCTGCCAATAGCGGTCGTTGGCTACGCAGCCAGTGACCAACTGTTCATCTGTATGTTCTTTTTGCTTTAGCAAAGTGTGGATTTCAAGTCATTATCGTTGGTAAAACCCCGATTTTCAATTTTTCCAGAGCCCGATTCCAACCCTAATGATTAAACGTCGGAATTCAAGCTCCCTTACTTCAATATCCCCATCGAACAATCTCCGCTCGAAACTGGCCTTTTGGTACCTAGCCCCCAAGTCGAAATAAATATCAACTCCTTCCTCAGTGGGCACCCTTAATCCAAGACAAACCTGCCCCATTGGGCCACCTTTGGCATCAATTATTTCAAGCCCTTTGCGAGGAAAGGCAAAGGAATACCCTCCACTTGCGGAGACATAGAATTGGTCTGTTTTGCCTGAGACTGGGATGAATTTTCGCACATCAGCAAAAATCGGATAGACAGTTTCTCCCCTTCGAGAATAGTTATCAATGCCAATCCCAAGCCCCAAACCCAGCTGACTGGGGTACAAAAAACCCAAAATCTGGTTAAAGCCCGCACCCAGTGCAAGTCCTTCCCCACCATTGCTACCAATGGCAAATGGCAGGGTCGAAACAGCGTAAAATCTTCGTGTTTCCGCCGATGGTTGCCCTTCGATGCTGACCCAACTCTGTGGGTTAACAGCTTGTGGTTCCCGGTTTGTTTTGAAAAAAAGTTCAGACGTAAAAGTCACCGACTCCACTTCCGGTTCGGTGGCAGCATCAAGGAAACTTGGCGTTTGAGGACTCAACTCGTACACCCCAAGTTGCTGTGCTTTGACACTACCTACGGGAAATGTTGCCAAGAACATTAGCAAAGCGAATAGCGTATTTTCTTTCATAAGAGATTGATTTGGTGAAAAAATTCCTGACAAGGTATCACCACTAACGCTATTCTCCAAGCTATGCTGCACTGGTGTCGCATACTTTTATGCTAAAAAACCGACTTTTATTAAAGTTGGTGCTGTTCTAAACCGAACAGACAGCGCCCCGGTGAAAAAAGGTTGGGGCTGGGCAAGATTTTTTTCGTTCAATTATATGTAACCGTGTCTGGCATGCTGCCAATCACTGCGAAAAGGTCGCCTTTGTTGGCCATGATTTGCGACCAAAGTGAGTCTGGTTTTGACTTGAACACGTAGTTGGGGTGCATGTGCGCTGTGACCCACGAGCCGGATTCCATTTCTTCTTCCAACTGCCCCTCTGACCAGCCCGAATACCCCACGAAGAAGCGGATATTGTCGGGTGTTACCAGTTCGGACGTAATGAGGAATTTCAATTGCTCAAAATCCCCGCCCCACCACACGCCGTCGCCTACTTTGCGGCTGTCTTCGAGCAGGTCTCCAACATTGTGGATGTAGTGGATGGTATCGGTCTGAACAGGGCCTCCGAAATATACTTTTGAATCAAATTCTGGAAACCCGTTGACCAGTTCATCCACCCGCATGTCTAGCTTTTTGTTCAAAATAAAGCCGATGCTTCCCTCCACGGTGTGCTCACATAGCAGAACAGCCGTACGCTTGAAATTGGGGTCGAGCATGAAAGGCTCGGCCAAGAGAATACTACCGCTTTGTAAGGTTGCTCCTGCCATTTTTTTCTAAAATGAGAGTTTGGATGGTTGAAAGCGGCTGGCAGACCCCTTTTGAAAAAAGGACTGCCAGCCGGAATTTCGTTTCTCAAACTTTAAAATCCGAGCGCCAATTTGCAGCGAGATTTCAAAT
>JALOMF010000565.1 GCA_025455635.1 Saprospiraceae bacterium
GAATCGAGCAGGAACTCCACTGTCCCGGCGTTGTTGTAGCGCACCGCCCGGCCTATTTTCAAGGCGTATTCGTAGAGTTTTTGGCGGGTTTCCTGTTTCAAAAACGACGGTGCAATCTCCACGACTTTCTGGAAGCGCCGCTGTACGGAGCAGTCCCGCTCGAAGAGGTGGACGATTTTACCGTAGTTGTCGCCCATGAGCTGCACTTCTATATGCTTGGGGCTTTCGATGAATTTTTCCAAAAACACCGTGTCGTCGCCAAAAGCGTTGCCCGCTTCTTTTTTGGCTTCGGGGTAGTTTTTCAATAGTTCTTCCTCCGTGCGGCAGACCCTCATGCCACGGCCACCGCCGCCCGCCGCCGCCTTCAAAATCACGGGATAGCCAATCTTCGTCGCCCACTCAGCTACCTGCTCCACGGACTGAAAATCGGAACTGCCGGGAATCATCGGGACGCCCGCTTTTTCAGCCACGGCCTTGGCCCGCACCTTGTCGCCGAGCGCCTCCATCACCTGTGGGCGAGGGCCGATAAAGGTGATGCCCGCTTTTGCGCAGCGCCGAACAAAATCAACGTTTTCGGAAAGGAAACCATAGCCGGGATGGATGGCATCTGCCCCACATTTTTTTGCCACCCGGATGATTTCATCCATGTTGAGGTAAGGCTTCAGCGGGTCGTTGTCCGCCCCGATTTGGTAGGCTTCGTCGGCCTTGAGGCGGTGCAGTGAAAAACGGTCTTCGTAGGTGTAAACGGCCACCGTTCGGATGCCCAGTTCCGTGGCTGCCCGGAAGATGCGGATGGCGATTTCGCCCCGGTTTGCTACCAAAATTTTCTTGAATGCAAGCGGTTGTTTGTCTTTCATAAACACAAAAATTCTTGTTTCAAATAATTGGTAGCAAATGATTGGGCTGGCTAAAATATTTGGCGGCTATCCCTGAAATTAAGCTAGTAATTTGCCTAAATCCATTCTTTTTTCGAGGGTGGGGTTATCAAAACCCACAGTTCCGGAATGCGGGGTTTGATAACCCCGCCGCTCGAAAATGCCTACCGTTGAATCTAATTTCGTACATCATTCAATTGGCAAGTGTGGCAAATTTAGGTTAAACTTTCCACAAACGCCGGAATTTCCATCCCCCCGAAGTTCCCCGAACTCATCAGCAGCAGGTTGGCGTTTTCAAGGTCTTGTTGTTTGATAAATGCCTCTAAATCAGCCCGTTCCGTAAAAACCTGCAACCCTTCCTTGCCGAAGGCAGCCTGTATTTCCGCTGGCGCAACGGGTGGCATTTTTTTCATTTCCAGCGTATGCGGACTGTAAAAAACGGCGGCAACATCGGCGGGCTGGAGTGAGCCTTTGTAAAATGGTAGAAAATCCTTGTTCAGGCTACTGAACGTGTGCAGTTCGAGGCAGGCGATGAGTCGGCGTTCAGTGTGCAGTTTCCGCACGGCTTCCACGGTGGCTTTTGCCTTTGAGGGGGCGTGTGCAAAGTCGAGCCAAGCGGAAAATTTTTCACCAGAAACCAAACTCTGCAAACGTTTGGACGCTCCCGTGAACGTTTGGATGGCTTTCCAGAAAGCCCGTTCCCCAATGCCAATGGTTTGGCAAACGAGCTTGGCAGCAGCAAGGTTGGCGAGGTTGTGGTCTCCGAATATTTTGAGCCGAAAATTGTCCCTGTCCGATGTTCTGACCACCGTTTCTCCGTACATGATTTTATGCGGCAAAGTAGCGTAAGGGGTTGCGTAAATGTCTGATGATGAACGAATTACGATTTGATTTAGGTCTTTGTCAGGGCCGTAGAAGAAGAGGTTTCCGTCTGATTCCATGTTTTGTATGAGCAGCTCAAACTGGTGGCAATATTCCTGGTATGTCGGGAAAACATTGATGTGGTCCCAAGCCACGCCTGTGATGACGGCGACGTGTGGTCGGTAGTGCAGGAACTTGGGCCTGCGGTCAATAGGGGAGGAGAGGTACTCGTCGCCCTCGATGACCATGATGGGGGCGTCGCTGAGGCGTACCATCGTTTCGAAGCCCTCCAACTGCGCCCCAACGAGGTAGTCGAAATCCACGCCGACATTGCGGAGCACGTGCATGATCATGCTCGTGGTAGTGGTTTTGCCGTGGCTGCCCGCTACCACGATGCGCTTTTTGTCTTTGGACTGCTTGTAAATAAATTCGGGGAAGGACATGACTTGCACGCCGATTTCCTGCGCCCGCAGCAGCTCTGGATTATCGGCCCTGGCGTGCATGCCCAGGATGGCGAGGTCTAGTTCCGGCGTGATTTTCTCCGGGAACCAGCCAAATTTTTCTGGCAATAAACCCGCCTTTTCCAACCTATCTTTTGCGGGGTTGTAGATTTCGTCGTCGGAACCGGACACATTATGGCCGATTTTTTGCAGGGCGAGTGCAAGATTGTGCATGACTGCCCCGCCCATCGCTATCAAGTGAACACGCATTTCCTAGAATTGAGAAGAGATTTTTCGCCAGCGGGCCTGTTACTTATGTGCTTCGTTGACGTTAAAAAACGAAGGTTTACAGCAACAGCGAACCTTCTAGTTGAAAATCCGTTATTTTTGCAGCAAAATTAACCGGGCTGGCCGAAATAACCGCCCAGATTCCTCCGTTAAAGGGGAAAGTTTTCGGAAACCCAATTTTTTACATATCCAAAATCATTTTACAATGAAAAAGAGCACCATTAAGCAGTTCCTTCTCTTGGCTTGCGTAGTCCTTGTTGCCTTCACCATTGCTTCTTGCAACCGTGGCTATGGCTGCCCAACGTTCTAAGCTAGGTAGGACTCAGGTAATCAAGATACATCTGTCTGGAAGTGTTTGTTATTGCATTGGTTGCGTAGCAAACACTTCCGCATTTTAGCACAACCATGAATTGGAACAATCTCACTGATTCGCAAGCACTCAAAAACCTGGTAGGCCGCTCCCACGAGGTGACTTGCCTTATTTTCAAGCACAGCACCCGTTGCAGCATCAGCTTCATGGCCAAGCACCGCTTGGAAGCGCAATGGGATTTTGAGGCTTCGCAAATCGAGCCATACTACCTTGATTTGATTAGCTACCGCAATATTTCCAATGAAATTGCCGAGCGTTTTCAGGTTCACCACGAGTCCCCGCAAATACTATTGATTAAGGACGGCGAGTGCTTCCACGATG
>JALOMF010000074.1 GCA_025455635.1 Saprospiraceae bacterium
TTCTTCTCAATCGCTTTAATCATTTCACCCGCAATGTCTTTGTTAGTCGCCCCTTCAATGCCTTCTAAACCGGGTGACGAATTGACTTCCAACAAAAGTGGCCCTTTACTCGAACGAATAATATCTACACCGGCTACTTTTAATCCCATCGCTTTGGCGGCTTTAATAGCGATTACTTTTTCTTCTTTGGTAGGTTTTATTACCGTAGCCGTTCCGCCTAAATGAATATTGGCTCTAAATTCTCCCGCTAAAGCTTCTCGTTGAATAGCTGCGACAACTTTTCCGTCAATCACAAATAATCGCAAATCTTTTCCGTTGGCTTCTTTGATAAATTCTTGTACTAAAATGTTTGCATTCAAACTTTTAAAAGCGTTAATCACACTTTCTGCAGCTTTTTTAGTTTCAGCCAAAACAACTCCTTTTCCTTGTGTTCCTTCTAAAAGTTTTACAATTAATGGTGTTCCACCAACCATTTTTATCAAATCATCGGTATCTAAGGGTGAATTGGCAAATCCGGTGGTTGGAATGTCAATCCCATTATTCAAAAGCAATTGCAAGGAATACAATTTATCCCGCGATTGCGTAATGGCAGATGAAGAATTTAAACAAAACACCTTCAAAGCCTCAAATTGACGTGTCAATGCACAACCATAAAATGTAATATTCGGGCGGATTCGAGGAATAACGGCATCCAGATCGTTTAGAATTTTTCCCCCACGGTAATGAATTTCCGGAGTATCGGCATCCAATTTCATATAACATTCTTTGATGTTGAGAAATTGCATTTCGTGACCCCTACGTTCACCGGCTTCCATAATTCTTTTGTTGCTGTATAACTCCGGATTGCTTGCTAAAAGTCCGATTTTTAAACCTCTTTTTTCATTGAGTACTTCAGGATATAAGTCTTTCAGTTTGTCTGATGAAGTTTCACCTAACAAATATTTTTGTTCCGGGTCAACTAATGCTCTTCCGCTCATGGCTTCTCGACCCAATAACATGCGAAAACCCATAGAATCGCGATTGGTTAATGTCATTTCGATGGACCAACTTAATTCGCCCAATTGTAATTGCGTTTGAATCACAAAACGTTGTTCACGAAATCCACTAGAACTTTTTACGATTCGTTTATCAATTAAAGGTGCTTGACAATGAATAATGGTTTTTACATTATTTTGAATCGGATTAATATCGAATTTGACCCAATGTTCTCCCTCTTTTATAAACGGACTGATATTGATGGCATGTAAGGCAGAAGTTTTGGCACCTGAGTCCACACGAGCTTTAATGGTAGGAATTCCTAATTCGGGAAAAGAACACCATTCTTCACTACCTAAAATTAATTTGTTGTCTAACATTTTTTGATGATGATAATTAAAATAAAACCACGAATCCACAACATAAAAGTAATTTATTTGTGAAAAAGTAAGGTGGTCAATGAAGCAACTCCACTCCCCCACACTCCCGCAGCGTAATCACCCGCCAAGTCGCCAGCACTTTTTCCACCTCCTTCACTTGCTTTGCGGCCATCGCAACGAGGAAAACCTCCCGCTCCGTTTTACCAAAAATGGCTTGGTCGAAATACTCCGCCACATTGCGGTGCAGGTTTGGTTGGAAGAAGCGGGTGGCGTTGCTCCAATTGTCGAAACCGAGGTTGGCGCTGAGGCAAAGGTTGGCCAAGGTGTCCACATCAGCCGAGGAATCGGTGTAGAGCAGCACGGAGAAAGTGTGCCAATTGGACGACTTCAGCAGTTGCAGCTCATCGTGGATGGGCAGTTTTTTGCTTTGTTGGTAGAGTTGTCCGTTCGGCTTGTTTTCCACCAACACCAAATCCTTGTAGCAGCGCCCCGACGATGGCTGCGGGATGCTCTCGATGGTGGCCTGCACAGGGTTGATGCGGCGGGCGGCCACCACTTCGGGCTGTGTGGCAGGGTTCAGGCGCAGCGGGATGATGCCGAGGTCGAGGTGCAGCGCCTCTGCCGAGGGCTTGAAGTGGAAGCCGAGCTGGTTCCAAGCATAGCGGGCAGTCTCCCATTCGCCGAGGGCAGTGGCGGCGATGCCGAGTGTTTCCCAGAGGTTTTCATCGAAGGGATTGTGCTCCACGGCCCGTAGGCAGTACTGAAAAGTGGGCTTCCACTCCAAGCGGGAGCGGTAGGTGCGGCTGAGGAAGGCAAAGGGCACCGACCAATCGGGCGCCATGCGGGCGAGGCGCTTGCAGAGCTTCACCGCGTTGTACACGTCGCCACGGCGGTCGTACTCGACCACGAGGCGGTAAAGCTGCTCGGCGGCGTCGTTGTTGGATGGAGGTCGGTTCACGTTGGCATGGTGGACGGTGGACGGCTCACGGTGGCGGTGCGGATGTCCGGCAGGGTGAGCAATTTCCCGATTTTTTACCAAAGGTATCTAACCGAAAGTGAAGAAGCAATAGGGGCGGTCACTCGGCCTCCCGCTCGGCCTTTGTTTTATCGAAAACATCCCGGTCGAGGAAGTAGGAAGCCTCGGTGTTTTCGCCCTCCCAAGAAGGGGGCTGCGACTGCTCGTCGGCCTCGATTTCCTCCTTGTACCAGTAGGCCGTGAACACGCCCACCACTGCGCCGAGCAGGTGGCTTTCCCAGGAAACGTCCTTGTCGGTGGGCAGCACGCCGCTGAGGAAACCGCCGTAAAGCACCATCACCACTAGTGCCAAAATGATGGACTTGAGGCTGCGCCGGAAGATGCCGCAACCCAAAATAAAGCCCAGCAGCCCGTACACCACGCCGCTCATGCCGATGTGGAATTTGTTGCGGGCAAAGAGCCAGACAGCAAAGCCCGTGAGCAAGTAAATCATCAGCACACTGCGGAAAGCGACCCTGCGGTAGAAGTACATGACGATGAACGTGAGGACGAACATCGGGGCGGAATTGGAGAGCAGGTGGTTGAAATCGGCGTGAATGAGCGGGGCAAACACCACGCCCCGCAAGCCAAAAAACTCCCGTGGGAAAACGCCATACGCCCCGAAGTCGAGGTTGGCTATCACCTCCACGAAATAGACTGCCCACATGACCACCGTGAACTGGAAGGGCAGCCGAAGGCTTTTCAAAATCCGTTGTTTTTGTTCTTGCATGCGCAGGCGCTAGGGCTTTGTTGGTGAAGCTGCAACGGCGGGGCGTTGCGAAGCAATATTCGATAAAAAGGTGCGAAGCAGCAAAAAAGTTGATTCAAAGGAAGATAAAGGTAGCAGCGATTCCATTTTTTGCAAAATTCACGGCCATTCGAGATTTCTCAAAAACCCTATCTTGCCGCCAAGTTCGGAGTGCCCTGCTTTCCGAAACCAACGCAACCAAACTGTCAAACATCGTATCATGAAGCAGTCCATTTTCATTTTTTGCATCGCAGTAATGTTCGCCGCTTGCAACCAAGACAAGCCAGCACCCACAGCCCCAGCGGCACAACCACAGCCAGCGGCAGCGCCTGCGGCAACGCTCCCCAGCGTACCGCTTGAACTGATGGAAAAGCTTTGGCAGGAAGGCACACAAGTGGACTATATTTTCTACAACCACCCCTTCACGATGAGCCTTACCGAAAAATCGGCAGTGCAGCACGCCGTGCGCCACATCGCCGAAACACCCGCCCCCCTGAAGCCGGAATGCAAGGCGTTGGGCCGGGTGACCTTCCAAATCAAGGGCGATATCGTACTGGAAGGCGACTTTTTTTTCAGCGCTGGGTGCACCTATTTTGTTTTTGAAAAAAACAGGGTGAAAACCTATGCCAACTACATGACCGACGAAGCCGTCCAGTATTTCAACAACCAGATTCAGCAAGCCATGAAAATGCAGCAGCAGATGCAGCAGCCTCAATAAGTTTGCAGTTCGGCAGTAGGCAGTGGGCAGTCTGGGGCTGCTACCCCGGCATTGACTGCAAACTGCCCACTGCCAATCTGCAAACTAAAAAATATGCGCCTAGCTGTCATTGACTGTGGTACCAATACCTTTCACCTCCTCGTCGTGGACCTGCAGCCCGACCGCAGCTTCGTGCAGGTGTACAAGCAGCGCCAGTACGTGCGGCTGGGGCAGGAGGGGCTTGACCAAATCGGGGCGGCGCCCTTCCAGCGGGGCTTGGACTGCCTCACTTTTTTTAGGGAAAAAATGCAGGAACTGGGCGTGGCCAAGTACCGGGCATTCGGCACCGAGGCGCTGCGCCGTGCCACCAACGGGCCGGACTTCGTGCAAGCCGTGAAGGCCAGCAGCGGCGTGGACATCCAGCTCATACCCGGCGACGAGGAGGCCCGGCTCATCCACCTCGGCGTGAAGCAGGCCGTGCCCGTCCTTGAGGGCAAAACCCTCATCGTGGACATCGGTGGGGGCAGCGTGGAGTTCATCATCGCCAGTGAGGAGCAGGTGTTCTGGGCACAGAGCTTCCCCGTCGGGGTGCAGGTGCTGTTCTCCCAGTTCCAAAAAAACGACCCCATCCTGCCGGATGAAATCCAAGCCATTGAACAGTACCTTGACGAGGTGCTGAAACCGCTTCATGCCGCATTGCGCCAGCATGAAACACCTACGCTGACGGGCGCATCCGGCTCCTTCGAGGTGGTGGAGGACATGCTGGGCCGGGAGCGGGAAGACCCACACTTCGCCATCATTTCACTGGACGAATTTTACCCCATCCACGAAAAAATCGTTCACGCAAGCCATGAAGAACGCATTAAAATGCAAGGTTTGCCACCTGAGCGGGTCGAACTAATTGTTGTTGCCTTTGTTTTGATGGACTATTTGTTGCGCCATGCAGGCATCAAAAAAATCATCACCTCAGCATACGCCATGAAGGAGGGAATGCTGCTCGAAATGGGCAACTGAATTTCAAGCAAAACAACGAAGATGACCATGCCAACCAACACCATCAAAAACGCTTCGCTACCTACCCTCAACGACGGTGAAATCCACTACCTCGACGGCCCGAAGAGCCGACACTTCGAACTTGGTTTTGCCTTCAACGTGTTTCGGGAGTTCATCAAAGGCTTTCGGGCGCTGCACTTTGTGGGGCCTTGCATCACGGTATTTGGCTCGGCCCGGTTCAAGGAGGGGCATGTGTACTACGAAAAAGCAAGGGAAGTGGGCAAGGCCATCGCCGCCACGGGCTTCACGACCATGACCGGGGGCGGCCCTGGCATCATGGAGGCCGCCAACCGGGGCGCCTTCGAGGCGGGCGGCAGGTCGGTCGGCTGCAACATCGTGCTGCCCTTCGAGCAGCACCACAATCCATACATGCAGAAATCGGTGAACATCCGTTATTTCTTCGTGCGGAAGGTGCTGCTGCTCAAGTACAGCTACGCCTTCATCATCTTGCCGGGCGGCTGGGGCACCATGGACGAACTGTTTGAAACACTAACACTGGTGCAGACGAAGGTGATGCACAATTTCCCCGTGGTACTGGTCGGCAAAAGCTATTTCCAGCCACTGATGGATTACCTGCATTTCATGGAAACACAGAAGACCATTTCACCGGAAGACCTCAATCTCGTGCTGCTCACCGACGACGTAGAAGAGGCAATAGCGCACGTGGAAAAATACATCCAGGCGCACTACAAAATCTCGAAAAAAGGCCGTCCTTTTTGGTGGTTGTTTGAAAAGGTGTGACTCGGTTGCGATTTCAGATTTGTCGCACCCGATGATGGGCAATGAACTGGGCGTAACCAACACCTGAAACGAACTATTTCCAAGGGATTGTCGGCCTAATTTTACCTTTGTCTGATAAGCCCAAGGGGCAATACTCAAATCTTCTAACTTAAAAAACTCGAAACTTATGTTGAACGGACTTGTACATGCCCATTCCGGCCTACGCTGGATTGTCTTGGTCTTGTTGATTGCCGCCACCTTCAAAGCACTGATGAAGTGGCGCTCGAACGTCGGCTACTCGGAGGGCGACCGCAAAATCAACCTTTTTACCATGATTTCGATGCACGTGCAGTTGCTCATCGGCTTGGCGCTGTACTCGATGAGCGGCCGGGTGGATTTTTCGCAAATGAAAGACGCCATGTTCCGCTTCTTCACGGTGGAGCATACGACGATGATGCTGATTGCCATCGTGCTTGTGACCATCGGCCATGCCAAATCGAAAAAACTGACGGACGAAGTCAAAAAGCACAAGACCATTTTCACCTACTACCTCATTGCCTTGTTGCTCGTGCTGGCAGGTATTCCTTGGCCGTTCAGGGGATGGGGGAACGGATGGTTTTGATGAAGCTTACATGTTGACAGGTCTTGTCCCGATTATTCGGGAGAGCAGGTCTTATCCCCTGCCTAACTGCCAACTAAATTTAACCCTTTCCGTTAAAGAAACTTTATTGTTGCCATGCGCCAAAACTCCAGTGGTTTTGGCGCATTATTTTTGTCTGCACATTTGAAAATCAAATTTTTCTGCAATGAAAAAAATCGCCTTTTTCGCTTTGGCCCTGTTTTGCGCAAGCGCCGTTTTTGCGCAGCAAAGCCCTGTAAAATGGTCGTATGAGGCCAAAAAAGTGGCCGAAAACACTTATGACCTCGTGTTTACCGCCAACATCAACGATGGCTGGTACATCTATTCGCAGTACCTCGAAAGCGACGAGGGGCCTATCCGCACCAGTTTTACTTTTGATGAAAATGCAGCCGTGAAGCTTGATGGCAAAAACGTGGAAGACGGCAAAAAATACGAGGGCTACGACGACCTCTTCGGCATGAACATCATCAAGTTCAGCGGCAAGCCGACCTTCACGCAGCGGGTGAAAACCATGAAGCCCACCACCCTCTCCGGCCATGTGGAGTTCATGACCTGCGACCACGAGCGCTGCCTGCCACCCAGCGACGTGCAGTTCCGGTTCGACCTCCAATGAATGGGTTTTGCAGCCCTTCTGACATGTGACAATTATCGCTGACCAGCTTGGCTGCTTTCATTAGCTTTGCGAAATTTTTTTCAAAAACACCCACGATTGCGGGGCATTGCCCCGTTTTTTTCAAATATCAAGACATGAGAAAGTTCTGGACACTTTCATTTTTGCTCGTCCTTGCCTTTGCGGCCTTCGGCCAAAAGCCCGTGAAATGGAGCTTTTCCTCCAAAAAAATCAGCGACAAGGAATTCGACCTCATCCTCGTGGCCGACATCCAAGACGGCTGGACCATCTACTCGCAGGACAACCCCGGCGACGAAGGGCCACTCCCGACCAGCTTCAGCTTCGAGGCCGGCAGCCATTACACCAAAGTCGGCAAAACGGTGGAATCGCCCACCAACCGCAAGACCGTTCAGGACGCCGTGTTCGAGATGCAGGTCACGAAATTTTACAAAAAAGCCACCTTCACGCAGCGGGTCAAGGTCAACGATTTCAGCAAGCCCATCACCGGCTACTTGGAGTACATGACCTGCGACGATACCAAGTGCATGCCCCCGACCGACGTGGAGTTTTCGTTCAAACTGGAGGGCGGCAGCACCACTGCAAAGCCCACGGAACCCGGCAAGGCCACAACGAAGGAGGCCGAAAAGCCCACCACCGTCGAGCCTGCCAAACCCGCTTCGACGACAGATGCAACCCCGGCCATCCAGCCCCTGCCTGGCCAAGCCACCAGCACGGGCAGCGGTGAGAACCCCGTGACGTGGACGCTGGCTGCACAAAAAATAAGCGAGACGGAGTACGACCTTGCCTTCAAGGCCACGGTGCAAAAAGGCTGGTACCTCTACTCGCAAAATATCGGGCCGGGCGGGCCAGAGCCTACGACCTTCACATTTACCCAAAACTCCAACCTCGAAATAACAGGCAAAGCCGCCGAAGCAAGTGCCCACAAAATCGAGGGCATGGACCCCGTTTTCCAGATGAAAGTCACCAAGTTCAAGGACGAAGTGAGCTTCACGCAGCGCATCAAAGTGAAGGATGCCACGCAAACCGTGGAGGGCTTCGTGACCTACATGACCTGCGACGACACCAAATGCCTGCCCCCGACCGACGTGCCGTTCAAGGTGACGCCCGGTACCTTGACCGCCCTCATCGGTGATGCTGCCGATGCTAGTGCTCCTGCCGCCGTCTCCGGCGAAAAACTGCCAGTACCCCTTGACTGCGAGTTTTTGCTCGACAAAACCAAGGTAGCAGCCTGCGGCGAACCAGTGGAGGAGCAAGGCAAGGGCCTGATAACGCTCTTCCTGCTCGGCTTCGTTGGTGGCCTTGTGGCGCTGCTCACGCCCTGCGTTTTCCCGATGATTCCGCTCACGGTGAGCTTCTTCACCAAGGGCAGCGGCGACCGCAAAAAGGGCCTGACCAACGCTTTTCTATACGGCTTTTTCATCTTTGCCGTTTACCTGCTGTTGAGCTTGCCATTCCACCTGCTCGACTCGGTGAACCCCGACATCCTCAACGACATCTCGACCAACGTCTGGCTGAACATCTTCTTTTTCGTGATTTTCATTGTGTTCGCCATTTCGTTTTTTGGTTATTTTGAAATCACGCTGCCTGAATCTTGGACGAACAAAGCCTCGTCCGCCGAAGGCGTGGGCGGCTTGCTGGGCATCTTCTTCATGGCGCTCACGCTGGCCCTGGTTTCGTTCTCGTGCACTGGCCCGATACTCGGCTCGCTGTTG
Organism: Saprospiraceae bacterium; assembly: GCA_025455635.1. GTDB lineage: Bacteria > Bacteroidota > Bacteroidia > Chitinophagales > Saprospiraceae > UBA6168. The sequence goes on from JALOMF010000074.1 coordinate 8,572, forward strand.
GCCGGGGCACTGTCTTCGAGCGGTGGGGCATGGCAGCTCACGGCGGGCATGGGCGGCTTCGGCATGGCCTTGGCACTGCCGTTTGGCCTGTTTGCGGCCTTCCCTAGCCTGATGAGTTCGCTGCCGAAATCGGGCGGCTGGATGACCACGGTGAAGGTCGTGCTGGGCTTCATCGAGCTGGCGCTGGCGCTCAAGTTCCTCTCCAATGCCGACCTCGTGAAGCACTGGGGCCTGCTCAAAATCGAGCCTTTCCTCGTGCTGTGGATTGTGATTTTCGTCCTAATGGGCATTTATCTTTTGGGCAAAATCAGGTTCCCGCACGATTCCAAGCTGAAGAAAATCACCCCGACCCGTTGGGTACTGGCGCTGCTGTCGTTTGGCTTCGCAATTTACATGATGACCGGCCTTCGCTACGATGAAAAATCTGGTTCGCTCACTCCGCTGAAACTGCTCAGTGGCTTGGCGCCGCCTTCTTGCTATAGTTGGTTCTACCCCTGCGATTGCCCTCAGAACATCCAGTGCTTCAAGGACTTCTGCGAGGGCCTTGCTTATGCACGTGAAGTGAAAAAGCCCATCATGATTGACTTTACGGGGCATGCCTGCGTGAATTGCCGCAAAATGGAGGAACATGTATGGCCGGAGCCGGAGGTTTACAAGTTCCTGAAAGACGACTACGTGCTGATTTCGCTTTACGTGGACGAGAAGATTGACCTGCCCGCCGACCAGCAGAAAAAGTTGCCGATGAAGAGCGGCGGCGAGCGGCGCCTGCGCACCGTTGGCCACAAATGGGCGCACTTCCAGTCGGAGGTGTTCGACCAGGCCACCCAGCCACAGTACGTGCTGCTCTCGCCCGATGGCACCCTGCTGAATAACCCCGTGAGCTACACGCCCGATGTGAGTGAGTACGCCAACTGGCTGCAATGCGGCTTGGATAATTACAAGAAAATGAATGGTGGACGGTAAACGGTGGACGGTAAACGGTGGACGGTTGCAACACCGTTTACCGTTCTCCTTCAACCGTCCACCGACAAAAGCTGCCACACCAATTCCCCCTCAAAGCCCCTTGACATGGCGTACTGCGCCAGCTTTCCCTTTCGGGCAAATTCGTCGCCTTCGGCAATTTGCGTCGCCCGTTTTTCCAGCACTTCCTTTAATGTTTTCTGGTAATCCTGCTCGCTGATTTCTTCCATCGCCTTTCGGATGCAGTAGTCGGAGATTTTGCGCAGCTTCAATTCCTGCACGATACGGGCACGACCCCATTGTTTCATGCGGAACTTGCCCCGTGCAAACGAGCGGGCAAAGCGCTCCTCGTCCAAGAATTTTTCTTCGATGAGCGAGGCCATGACCTCTTCCAAGTCATGCCCGTAGCAGCCTAGTTCGATGAGCTTGCTGCGCACCTCTTGATGGCAGCGGTCTTGGTAGGCGCAGTAGCGTTGCAGCTTGACGAGTGCGTCGGCCTTGGAGGTGTATTTCTTGGTGGGCTTTTTTTCCATTTAGGCAAAGAAAAGGAGATGATGGGGAATTGCCTAGTGTGGCCTCCGATTTTGAAATTACTTGAAGGTAGTAATTCATGTTCTTTTGATGCTGAAATAGGCTGGCTTTAATGATGTTTCATGAATGATTTGCCTGCGGCAAAACCACATATTTTACAAATACGCCCTCGGCGACTCGTAACATCAGTACTTGCCCAATCATCAATACCAGCGGCATTCCGCATGAGTTTTTATTGGCACTTCTGGATTATCATTCCAAATCCTTCCTTCAAGAAACCCCATTTCAATCCATATCTCCTACCAATTCAGCATTTTCTGGGCAAATAATGCTGGTCGTTCTTTATACTCGGCACTCATAGAATTTACCGCCTTGCGGAAGAAGTCGTGTAAATCAAAAATATGTGCTGCCCCCATCACTTACCGCTTTTCCCCTTTCGGCAAACTGGGGCGGCTCGGCGGGTAAGCAGTGAGTGGTATTAGGCTGAATTATAAGTCATTCTCTGGCAGATGGCGCAGATTTTCGCACATGAAGAAGCAGGATTTCCCAAAGGAAAACCTGTGTGAACATGCGCTATCGGAGGGCAGCGAAATAATTGTCGGATACAACGCTTATTGGCAAAACTCATAACCGTAGGTCGGAATAACTTTCTTGTGTAAAATTTGAGGCTAAAAACATATCACAAAAAAAGCGGGATAATTGGTACGAAGCCAATTATCCCGCTTTTTTGATTGGTATTCAGCGTAACCAAATTGGCCGATGACAAGCAATTGCACCGCCAATTTTAAAGACAAAACAAAGGAATAAAAAAAGCCCCCCTCCAACACTCAGCGGAGAGAGGCCATCCCAAAAACCGATTTAAGTCTTATTTCATTACTGAAAACGGTCGATGGTGTATTTCTTCATATTCGTTTGCTAGCAAATGACTTTAGTGGAAAGTGGCGTCCCGACCTTGGTCGGGACGCACACATTCACTATAAGTCTTAGTCTACCAAAATCATCTTCCGAGTAGCAGAATTGCTATCCGTGTCGAGGCGGTAGGAAAGTACGCCAGAAGCGCCAAGTTCGCTACGGTTCAGTTTAACTGTGTTGTAGCCTTTAGCGGCATCTTGAACTTTGATAACCTTCACTACTTTACCTTGAACGTCGCTGATAGTCAGCGTTGCAGAAGTTGCTTCGGGCAGATAGAAGCCAATCGTCGTAACGCTGGCAAATGGGTTTGGCGTATTTTGGTAAAGGTCGAATGCACCAGATACCAAGTTGTTGTTGAACGAAAGGGCTACGTTCAGCAACTCGCTGTTGCTGTTGTAAGCCTCAGCAACAGTGTAGCTGCTGCTGATGTTGAACATATCGCTCAAACGACCGCTCTCATTAGCTTTGAAAGTCAAGCTGAATACTACATCACCTGTAGCAAGACGCTTAGCTTCATCGCTGTTCCAGCTAGCAGTCAATACACCTTCATTTACCATAGTAGTACCGAAGTTGCTGGCATCTGCCAAACCTGATTCTACTCCTACAAATTCAAGTGCCTTCTGGTCGAAGTTCATGCTGAACTGGAAG
>JALOMF010000566.1 GCA_025455635.1 Saprospiraceae bacterium
ACGGCATTAACCCTGCACCCCACCTTCCTACAACGCTCCCACTTTTCGTTCGCCCGCTAATTGGCACTTAGCGGCAGCTAGGATACTGCACAAAGTGGTTGCAACGGCGACGGCTACAATCCGCCTGACCAACCTCCAACCCTTCACGCTGCCGGAAACAGAAAATGCTTCGCACCGATACCACCTGATTTTTCAAAACAAACCCTACCTTTGCCCACCAAAATGTTTTAAAAAGCTGGCCGACCGCCAGCCACAAATTTTTGACCGTCAATGATTAAACGGCTTTCCGTCCGCAACTACGCCATCATCGAAGCGCTGGAAATCAACTTCCCGGCTGGCCTGACCATCATCACGGGTGAAACGGGGGCTGGCAAGTCCATCCTGCTGGGGGCGCTGGGCCTCATCATGGGCGAGCGGGCCGACTCCAAATCCCTCTACAACGAGGCGGAAAAATGCGTCATCGAGGGCATTTTCGACGTTTCGCCCTACGATTTGAAGGATTTTTTCGAAGAAAACGACATTGACTTCGAGAAGGAATGCACCGTGCGGCGGGAACTGACCCCGGCGGGCAAGTCCCGTGCCTTCGTGAACGACACCCCCGTGACCCTCGACGTGCTGCGCCAACTGACCGGGGCGCTCATTGACCTCCACCTCCAGTTCGACACGCTCGACATCCACAACGTCAGCTTCCAACTGCGCATGGTGGACGCCCTGGCGGGCAATAAATCGCTGCTCAAGGACTACCAGGCCGCTTACCGCATTTTTACCCAAAACAAAAAACGGCTGGCGCAAATGCGGGAACAAAACGCCCGCTCGGCCCAAGACCTGGAATTTTTCAATTTTCAAATTACCGAATTTCAAAAAGCATCGCTCACCGATGGCGAGCAGGAGCGCCTCGAAGCAGAGCAGGACAGCCTGACCCACGCCGAGGAAATCAAGCGCAACCTCTCGGCGGCCTTCCACCACCTCAGCGATGGTGAAATGCCCCTGACCGGGCAACTCAACGACGTGCTGCGCAGCATCGGCGAGGTGCGCAAATACCACCCCGCCATCCCCGACCTGCACCGCCGATTGGAGAGCCTTGCGCTGGAACTGGACGACCTCGCCGGGGAGTTCGAGCGGGTAGCCGACAGCACCGAGGCTAACCCTGAGCGGCTGCTGGAAGTGCAGGAGCGCCTCGATGTGATTTACCGCCTGCAAAGCAAGCACCGGGTAACGTCGGTGAAGGAACTGATTGATATTGAGGCGGTTATGCAACAGAAGCTGGATGAAATCGGCGACCTGAGTGGGGAGATTGCACAGTTGGAAACGGAAATAGCCGGGCAGGAGAAGTCCCTTCGGGAACTTGCTTCGCAACTCTCCGAGCGCCGCAAAAACGCTGCCCCCAGCTTTGCCGCCAAGGTACTGGAACTGCTGGCGCAGCTCTCCATGCCGCACACCCGCTTCGATGTGGACTTCAAGGAGGCCGCCAACCTCACGCCCACTGGCACCGACGACCTCAACTTCCTATTCGCTGCCAATCCTGGCAGCCGGATGCAGCTCATCAAGGACGTGGCCAGCGGCGGCGAACTCAGCCGCCTCACGCTGGTGACCAAGTCGCTGGTGGCCAGCGCCATCCCGCTGCCCACGCTGATTTTCGACGAGATTGACGCTGGGGTCAGCGGCGACGTGTCATTGAAAATGGGCAATATCCTCCGCCAACTGTCGAACCACCACCAAGTGGTCGTCATCACGCACTCGGCGCAGGTGGCCGCCAAGGCCGACGCCCATCATTTTGTGTACAAAAAAGTGGAAGGCAACACCACGACCACCCGTGTGAAACTGCTGACGACCGAGGAGCGGGTGCGCTCCATCGCCGTCATGTTGAGCCAAAACCCGCCGAGCGAGGCTGCCCTGGCCAATGCGAGGGAGCTGATGGGGGTCTGACTTGAATGTAAGTTTGGCAGTTGTTTGTGAATTTCAGCGAAAGGCGTAAATTTGCGCCCCGAAATGGTTTTTAAGCTTGCAGAGCGGGCCTGTGAATCCGTAATCCGCAATCGAAAATCCGCAATCGCATGGTCCCGTAGTTCAACGGATAGAATGGAAGTTTCCTAAACTTTAGATATGGGTTCGATTCCCGTCGGGACTACCAAAACAAAATTAACTAACCGTAAGTCGCTGAAATGAAGTGGCTTACGGTTTTTTTGTTGGTGAATGCTTCGCTTTGTCTCACAAAATCGCTTTCCAACCACTGCTTACGCTTCATCTGTTTTGTTCCCAAAACAGGGCGCTACTGGAAAAATACTCACTTAAATCACAATTATAATGGAAAATAATCGCCAATTTCGACCCAACCCAACGTGTTAATGGAAAATATTCTCCCCATCCACCTCTAAGAAATCATCATCCCCACCGCTTTGTCCCATTAAAAGCCCAAAAAATATACCCGAAAGGTATTTTTGCTATACTACACAGCCCAAAAAACACCCCAAAGGGTATAATTTTGCCGTTTTTTAAAACAATGCACCCGAAAGGGTACGCTTTTCTGTTGATACGTTATATTTGCACCCCAAAGGGTATAAAAATGAACTTGGCAAATTTTGTAAAAGGAAAACGAAAAGCAGTGAAACTGACGCAGCCTGAACTGGCCGAAAAGGCCGGGGTCGGTTTGCGGTTCGTCCGGGAACTGGAGCAGGGCAAGGAAAGCCTGCGGCTGGACAAGGTGAACCAGGTGCTGCAGCTCTTCGGGTACGAGGTAGGGGCCGTGTTGAAAAAACCTACAACTTAACCATAATCCAACAACATGCGCAAGGCAGCCATAAAAATAGAAGACCAATTAGCGGGATGGCTCACGGAGGATGAGCAGGGGTACCATTTCGTGTATGACCAAGCGTACGCAGCGCAGCCCCATGCAAGGCCGGTCAGCTTGACCTTGCCGATACGGGAAGCGGCCTACGTGTCCAATATGCTGTTCCCTTTTTTTGATGGCCTGATACCAGAGGGCTGGCTCTTGGACATCGCAGAAAAGAACTGGAAGCTGAACCCCAGGGACCGGATGGGCTTGCTGCTGGCCTGCTGCAAAGATTGCATCGGCACGGTAAGCGTCGAGGCCATAAAACAGGATGAACCATGAAGATGTGCCTGTATTGCTACCAGCCCTTGG
>JALOMF010000075.1 GCA_025455635.1 Saprospiraceae bacterium
TGCCATTGTGGCCTTGTCGAAATTGTAGCTGAAAATGGCCAAAACGCCCACCACTTTGTAACCAGCCTGCCGCACCGATTCGACGGCCTGCAAGCTGCTACCACCCGTGGAAATAAGGTCTTCCACCACCAGCACCTTGGCATTTTCGGGCAGTTCGCCCTCGATGAGGTTTTGGCGGCCATGTTCCTTGGCCTTGCTGCGCACGTAGGCGAAGGGCAGCCCCAACGCATCGGCCAGCAACATGCCGTGGGCAATGCCAGCGGTCGCCACACCAGCCACCGCGTCAAAACTGGCAAAATCCTTCGACTTCTCGACGAGGCAATCTTTCACGAAACCACGAGTGTCCACATGTGATAGCACCAGGCGGTTGTCACAGTAAATTGGTGACAAGATACCCGATGCCCAAGTGAAGGGCTTTTGTGGGCTGAGTTTTATTGCCTTAATTTGCAGCAAACGCTTTGCGACTTCCGATGCGATGTTCATTCGTTGCTTTCTTTGCCGATGAAACGGTTCTTAAAAACCGCTTCAATGACTGAAGGTAAAAAACAATACTTAAACAATTCCTTTTAAGGGCAGCAAATGTATAAAATTTACATTAACGGTACGCCATTGTACCTTGTTTCTTCCGAAGATGTGAAAAGCTTTGGCCCCACCACCGAGCGAAAATTGGTGCTCAGGCACATGGGGAAGAAAAAATTCCTAGTCAACATCGTCCACCAGCTCGAAACCTCCGAGCGCTTCGAGGCCATCATCGTGTTCGACCCCGACTTGGAGCGCCTTTGGGCCGATTTCCAAAAAATCTACAAGCCCATCACCGCTGCGGGAGGGGCCGTTTTCAACGCAGAAGGCAAGGTACTGCTCATCCACCGCCGTGGAAGCTGGGATTTGCCCAAGGGAAAAATGGACCCCGGCGAGACCCCCGAACTGACCGCCGTGCGGGAAGTTCAAGAAGAATGTGGCCTCCAGCAAATCACCCTCGGCAAGCACCTGCTCGACACTTGGCACACCTACGAACACAAGGAAAAAAAAATGCTGAAAACCACCCACTGGTACCTGATGCAAACCACTGACCACCAGCTCATTCCACAAACCGAAGAAGACATCGAGCAGGCCGTCTGGGCCGACCTCGACGAGTTTTTGGCTTCGCCAAACGAGGTCTATGGAAACATCTCGGATGTGTTGAAAAAAGCTCAAAGTATTGTGGGTCGTGAATCGTGAATCGTGAATCGTGATTCGTGATTCGCAATCCGCAATCCGCAATCCGCAATCCGCAATCCGTAATCCGTCCACCGTAATCCGTCCACCGTAAGCCGCCATGCAAATCCGTCGCCTCCTGCTCCGCAACCTCCACTCCATCCGCTCCGAAGTTGAAATCAACTTCATGGCCAGCCCCTTGGTGGACAGTGGCCTTTTCGCCATCACAGGCGACACGGGGGCAGGCAAGACGACCATCCTGGACGCCATCACCTTGGCCATGTACGGCAAGGTTTGCCGCAATTCACGGCCAGAGGAAGTGCTGTCGCACGGGGCTGAGGAGGGATTTGCCGAATGCGATTTTGAGGCGGCGGGCAAGCTCGTCCGCTGCCAGTGGCGGTGCTGGCAGCCAAGGTCGAAGAAGGGCACCGGCCCGAAAACCGAGCGCTCGGTCGCCTGCTGGGATGAGCAGGCGGGCGCCTTCATCGTCGTTGCGGAGCGGAAAATAAAAGAAGTGGAAGCCTACGTGGAAGAAGTGTCGGGACTGGATTTTGAGCGGTTTACCCGCTCCGCCATGTTGGCGCAGGGCGATTTTGCGGCATTCCTGAAGGCGGCCCCGAGGGAGCGCAGCGAGTTGTTGGAGCGAATCACGGGCACTGAAGTCTATTCGGCACTGGGCAAGGCCGCACACGAACGCCACAACCTCGAACGCAGCGCCCTGCAAGACCTGACCGCCAAACGGGACGCCCTCCAGGTTTTTTCTAAAGAAGAAATGGCCGAGCGGAAGGCCCTGCTCAAGGAATACGAAACGAGCGCAAAAGCCTTTAAAACCAGCCTTGACCAAACGAAATCCGCCCTGGAATGGCTAAATCAGGTCGAGCATTTGCGCCAGCAAGAAGCCCAAGCCGCACATGCCCTGGCAGCGATGGAGCTTGATAAAACGCAGCTGCTCGCCGATACCCAGCGCCTCGCACTCCACCGCAAAACACTGCCCCTCCACCCTACCCTCGCCCGCTTCGAGGATAAATTGGTGGAGACCAATGGGCATGCCGCACAGTTGAGCAAACTGCAAGTACAGGTGGCCACGCTGGACGGGAATACCGTCGAGTCCAAACGAGTTTTTGATGAAAAAACAGCGGCGCTACATGCGCTGAAAGCCAGCCAAGCGGCGGCCATGCGGCTGTTTGACGAGGTGGGGCAAATGGACACCCGGCTGCTGGCCCAGTCAGCGGTTTTGCAAAAAACCAAGGGCGAGGCGCAAACAGCCGGGCAGCGCAAAACGGAAATCGAGGCGCAATTGGCCGACCTAGCTGCGAAGGAAACCCAGCACAAAAACGAGCTGGCCGATTTGGCCAATTGGCTGAAAACCAATGCGGCGTGGGCTTCGCTGCCACAAGACTTGCCCGCCATCGGCATCCACCGGGAGGCGCTTCGGGACAATATCCGGGCACAAAACAGGCTCAAGGAAGAGGCCAAAAACTTTGGGGAATTGGCAGAAAAAAACAGGCAGTTGGCGGAAAAACTGGCCATTGATTTGGCCGATGCGCAACACCTGCTGACCACACTCACCGATGAGTTTGAGCAAAAAGCCCCGCCCAGTTTTTCGCCCAACCGCCAAGACCTGCTCGAAAAACTGGGCCGTGAAATCGAGTCGCTGGGCCTGCAGCACAAGAATTTTTCGCAGTTGCAAATGCTCAACGGCGAGTACCGGGCCGCCCTGACCGAGCTGGGAGACTTGGAGTCGAGACTGGCGATGCTCCGGCAGGAGGAATTGAGCTTGGACAAACAGCTGCTCACCGCCTACGAGGAGGCCGACGAATGGGAGCAGGTGCTGGAATACCGCCGGGGCATTTACACCCAGCAGTTGCTGCTGGCCAACTACGAAAAAGACCGGGCCAACCTGCGGGAAGGCGACCCCTGCCCGCTGTGCCTGTCGTTACACCACCCGTTTCGGGAGCACGAGGTGAAACCCTTTGTGGATGCGGCAAAAAACGAACTGCAACTAGCCGAAAATGCCCAGCGGGAGCGCCAATTGCAGCGCACTGCCTTGCTGAAAAAGCACATCGAAGTGAACACCCAGCTGCAGCAGTTGGAGCAGCCAGCGACCGGGGCTATCGCCAAATTGGAGGTGAAAATTGACGAACTGGAACTGCGGCTGGCCAGCTTGTTGCCGGGGTTCGAGGTGGAGGATTTTAGCACGAGCTACGGTGATTTGCTGGTGCAAAAAATCGGGAATTTCGAGACGGCACTGGCAGCGAAAAAAGCGGTTCGGGCAGAATTGGCAGCATTGAACCAGCAGATTTCGGAGCGGGAAACACGGGTTCGGCTACTGGAAAACCAGCTGAAAGACAGCCGTTTTGCGGAGCAGCAAAACGAGGGCAGCCGGGCCGACCGCATGGCGGCGTTGGAGGAATTGTCGCTAAAATTCGTGGAGGCCACTGCCGAACTGGACAAGCTCGTGGGCAAGTATGGCCACCAATTTTCCATGGAAACGGCCACCCAGATGTTCAGTGAACTGGAGGCGAAAGCTGCCGAATTTTCAACCAAAAAAGAAAGCCACGATGCCCATGAGCGGGAACTGGCCCTTCTTTTTCAGTCACAAAATCTTTTGGGGGAAACGTTGGCTGAGTATAAAAACAAGCTAGAATTGCTGACTGGGTTGGCCGGGCAACAGCAAGCCGAGTTGGACGTACTGCGCTCCGAGCGGGCAGCAGCGTTCGGCGAGAAAAACCCAACGGCGGAACGGGACAACCTGCTGACTAGCCTTGAAAACGAGGAGCGGAGCTTCGCCGAGGCACGGACGAAGTTCGAGGCAGAAAAGGAGCAGTTGGCACTGGCAAGGCAGCAAGTGGAGGGGCTGGAAGCCCAGCTTTCGATGGGTAAAAAAGCCTTGCAGGAACTGGAAAACAGCCTTGAAAAAGGTTTGAAAAATGCAGGTTTCGAGTCGGTGGAAGCATTGCGGAGCGCCATATTGCCAGCGGAAGTGGCCGAGAAAATAGAGGCCCTCGCCGAGGAAATCAAACAACGGGAAACGACCACCCGGCAAGCTGCAAAACTGGCAGCGGAGGCGTTGGGGGCGGCCCTGTCCAAGCCCCTGACGGAGGAGCAGGCACCGATGCTGAAGGAAAAAATGGAGCTGCTGGAAGCTGAAATTCAATCGGTGCAGCAGCAGATTGGGGCACTGAACCAACAGCTCAAGGACAACGAAGCAAGAAAGGCAGAAGGTGCCGCCATTTTGCAAGCCATTGAAAATCAACGGATTGAATACAACCGCTGGGCAGCCGTCCAAGACCTCATCGGCTCGCATGATGGGGCCAAGTTCAGGAAATTCGCCCAAGGGCTGACCCTTCAAAAATTGGTGCAACTCGCCAACCTTCACCTGACCAATCTATATGGCCGCTACGTGGTGGTGAAGCGCCCTGGCGAAGACCTCGAACTCGACATCGTGGACACCTACCAAGCCGACAATATGCGCTCGATGATGACCTTGTCGGGAGGTGAAAGCTTCCTCGTGAGCTTGGCGCTCGCACTTGGCCTGAGCGACCTCGCTGGCCGCAATGCCAATATCCGTTCCCTCTTCATTGACGAGGGATTCGGCACCCTCGACGATGCGACACTGGATTTGGCCATTTCCACGCTGGAGAATTTACAGTCGAAGGGCAAGACCATTGGCATCATTTCGCACGTTAAGGAATTGAAGGAGCGCATTCCAACCCAGATTAAAGTCGTGAAAAAAGGGGGCGGGGCCAGCGAGGTCGAAGTGGTTTGAAACCATAACATGGGTTTGTGCTGGGGGTGAGCGCAAACTTTGGTGTCAAGTTGACCAAATGAATGACCCATTGTGAAAAATCCGGTCTCAATAACTCTAAAAGGCGGCTTGTTGGAACATACACAACTGCCAAACTTTTTACCAAAACTGCACATTACACACATAAACCATTGGTAATGAACAAACTGACTATCTACCCAATCGCCGTAGCGTTTTTCTTGACTGCTTGGTGCAGCCCTGCATTTGCCCAATTCACGGTCAGCATCAACGTGCTTTCGGGCACATCCACCACGACCTGCACCGACCCGATTGGTGCCCCCGACCCGCAGTGGGCGGTCAATATTGACGGGGCGGGCTGGGTCGTTTACCCTGCCAACGCCTTCTGTTACACCAATTTCCCCAACGAACAATTCAACGAAACCTATCCTTGCCTCGCCGACATTCCCCCTACCATTCAGGTTTGCTTCCGGGCTTTTGAAAACGATGCTTCGATTCTCAACCTTTGCTCGCCAGTTTTCAGTTGCCCCACAGAGCTTTGCATTGATGTGCCAGTGCCGCCGATGGGCACGGTTCCCTTCACCGTCACACTGCCCACAGGCGGCCAGTCGGGAGGCAGCGTGAATATGAACATCACATCCACGGGCGTACCCGGTGGGGTCAACGATGCGCTTTGCAATGCCATTCCGTTCGGTTTGTTAGCGACGGGCGTGCCTGTCGGCTTCCCAGACACGAGCATTTTCAACAATTTCTGCGCCACCAACCTCAACGAACCCGACCCCGGCAACTCGCCCAACGTGCCTTGGTTCAACGACCAAGGCGTCTGGTTCAGCTTCACGACTGGGCCAAACCCCACTGACGCTATTTTGGTTGAAAGCTTTAGCGACCCTTCCAATTTTGGCGACCCCATCAACATACAAATGGCCGTTTTCAGGAGCAGCAACAACGCCTGCAATGGCACCTTCAGCTTTGTGGCCCAAAACCACAGCCCAACCGATTTTGGTGAAACGATTCCGATTTTTTGCCCAGAACCCAATACTACCTACTTCGTGTTGGTGGACGGACGTAGCACAACAAATGCAGAATTGGAGGGTTGGTTCGGCTTGCAAGTAACCCAGCTCGACGTGATTGCTGCCTCGGAGCTGCGCTGCACCGCTGAAAACATTGGAACCGTTCCGTTGGGCGGCTCCATCGGTACAGCCCTGCGCACCAATGCCTGTTCGATGAACTCCAACGCATCGCCCGCCACGGCTTTTGGCGTTCAAAAATCGGTCTGGTTCACCTTCACACCGCCGCCTACTGGGCATGTTTACCTGCAAGGTACCAGTTCCAGCATTGACGATATTGGGCTTCAGATAGCCGTTTATGAATCGGCCACGGGCAACTGCTCCAACATGGTGGAAGTGGCCAGCCAGCATACCAGTGCCGACCTCGACGAGTTGTTGGAACTAAGCTGCCTTGACCCAAACACCACCTACTACATTCAAGTGGACGGTGCTTTGAATGCCCTCAACAGCGGCATTTTCAGCCTGACCCTCACCGATGCAGGCAACGAAACACCGACCACCTCGCTGACGCCCATCATTTGTTTTGGGGAAAGCTTTACCGCAGGAGGCAATGTTTACACCCAGAACGGCATCTACTTCGATACGCTCCAATTGCCCGGTGGTTGTGACAGCATCGTCATCACCGACCTCACCGTGCTGACCGAGCTGCTGCCCAATATCCAAGTGGTCAATCAGGGCATCGGCCTCGGAAATACCAATGGGCAAATGGGCGTGGTGCCCAGCGGCGGGGCAGGTAGCTACTCGGTGGAGTGGTCGAACGGCCAGACCGGAAACCTCGCTTCCAACCTCATCGGTGGCAACAACTACTGTGTGACCGTAACCGACGCCAATGGTTGCGAAGCCACTGACTGCCTCGACATGCCCTTCTATGTCAATTTTATTCCATCAGTGACGGGTAGCACCCTTGATTGCTTTGGCGATTCGGACGGCAGCATTGAATTTTCGGCCATCGGCGGCGTGGCGCCCTATATTTTTGATTGGCAAAACAGCGACAACTCCCTCAGTGGCTCCGGCCAAATCAACTTCGATGGGGAAGTAATCGTGCTGCCCAACCTGCCCGGTGGCATGTACGCCATTCACCTGAACGATGTCGTTTTTGACACCGTGGTAATCGTGCAAATCGTTGAGCCGACCCAGCTGTCTGCCACGGTAACGAGCGTTACGAATGCTACTTGTTTCATGGAATGCGATGGTGAAATCACCATTTCCGTGGCGGGTGGCACCCCACCCTACCAGGCCAATTGGTCAAATGGTGCGACTGGCCTCACCGTTGCAGGGCTTTGTGCCGATGATTTTAGCGTCACCATTTTGGATGCCAACGGATGCACCACGGGGCTTACGCAAACAGTTTCGCAACCACCGCCATTCAGCCTGACGGCCACCCAAGCACAAGCCGTTTCGTGCTTCCAAGGCAGCGATGGCCGGGCAGTGGTGACGGCCAGCGAACCCGTGCAATCCTACCTTTGGAGCAATGGCGAAACGACCAGTTTTATCGCTGGCGTTCCGGGAGGCAATTACTCCGTCACTGCCACCAATGCGGCAGGATGCACGGCCTCGGCCAGTGTGGTGGTGGTTACTCCCAATGCACCGATAACCATCAATTTGATGGAGATGCAGGGCATCATCTGCAACGGGGATGAAACGGGCGAAATCCAAGCAATGGTAAGCGGCCCTGGCAATGATTTCAGTTTTAATTGGAGCAATGGTGACACCGATATGACTGCTACCGGTTTGCCAGCAGGCGGCTACGCTGTGACGGTGAGCAATGAAAACGGCTGTACCGCAACTGCCGCTGGAATCCTGACAGAGCCCACTGTAATTTCGGCAACGTCCAGTACCAACACCCTCTCTTGCCTCGACCCAGCCGATGCGGGTATCATCATTGTGGAAATGGTCATTGGTGGCAACGGCCCCTACACGTATGGCTCCAATGCGTTCAGTTTCGATGATTCCTCGGTGCTGGGCGGCTATGCGGCAGGTCAAAACAACTATTTCGTGCAGGATGCCGGTGGGTGCATCATTGAGTTCCAAGCTACCATTCCTGGCCCAGAGGTGCTGCTGATTGACCTCGGCAACGACCAAGAAATTGACCTTGGCGACAGCATCCGGCTTGAAGTGGAATCGAGCCAGACTGGCCTCACGTACCTTTGGTCACCTGCCGATGGGCTTTCTTGCACCGATTGCGCCAAGCCAACCGCACGGCCACGAACCAGCCAAACCTACCAAGTCGTCGTCACCACACCTGACGGCTGCACGGCTACCGACCAAGTTTCGATAATGGTGAATACCAACCAGCGGGTCTTCGTGCCCAATGTTTTCAGCCCGAATGGCGATGGCATCAACGATGAGTTTCTGCCCTTCACGGGTGGCGCTGTTGAGCGCATCAATGCCTTCCGGGTGTACGACCGTCAGGGCAACCTCGTCTTCGAGGCCAAGGACATGCCGCAAAACCAGCCCGGGCTTGGGTGGAACGGAGAATTCAGGGGCAAAAGAATGCAACCAGCTGTTTTCGTTTGGACCGCGGAGGTTGCGTTCTTTGATGGAAGGGTTCGGGTGTTCAAAGGCGATGTGACATTGGTGAAATAAAGAAAACAATACAAAAAAGCCTGTCGGGTTTCAACACCTGACAGGCTTTTTTATTTGTTGAAATACCCTTTTGGCTTGACGCTCAGGTTGGGAAAATTGGCAATTGCAATCGGGCGTAGGCATCATCAAACCCCCGTATTTCGGAGCACCGGGTTTTGAAAACGCCTCCGCTCGTTTCCTTCGGGAACGAAGCTGACTGCCATTATTTCCAAATGCGTTCATCTTTAAATCACGCCCAGCTCTTTTCCCACTTTCGTGAAGGCGGCCACTGCTTTTTCGAGGTGCTCCTGCTCATGCCCAGCCGAGATTTGCACCCGGATGCGGGCCTTGCCTTTGGGCACCACTGGAAAAAAGAAACCGATGACATAGATTCCCTCCTCCAGCAGCTTTGCCGCAAAATTTTGCGCCAGCACCGCATCGTAGAGCATGATGGGCACAATCGGATGCACACCGGGGATGATGTCGAAGCCTGCAGCGGTCATTTCCTTGCGGAAAAACTCGGTGTTGCGTTCCAGTTTGTCACGAAGTTCGGTCGTTTCGGTCAGCATGTCCACCACGGCGATGGAAGCCCCGGCAATGCTGGGCGCCAGCGTGTTGGAGAACAAATATGGGCGGCTGCGCTGGCGCAATATTTCCACGATTTCCCGTCGTGCAGCCGTGAAGCCGCCGCTTGCACCCCCCAGAGCCTTTCCGAAGGTGCCCGTGATGATGTCCACCCGGTCCATGACGCCCCGGTGCTCGTGGGTACCACGTCCAGTTTTGCCCAAAAAGCCAGTGGCATGGCACTCGTCAATGGCCACCATCGCATCGTATTTGTCAGCGAGGTCGCAGATTTTATCGAGCTGCGCAATGGTACCGTCCATGCTGAAAGCGCCATCGGTGAAAATCATGCGACGGCGGGCACCTTGGCAGGATTTCAGTTGCTCCTCCAAGTCGGCCATGTCGTTGTGCTTGTAGCGCAGGCGGTTGGCCTTGCACAGCCGGATGCCGTCAATGATGCTGGCGTGGTTGAGTTCATCGGAGATGACGGCGTCCTCGGCACCCAGCAGCGGCTCGAACAAACCACCATTGGCATCGAAGGCTGCTGCGTACAAAATGGCGTCTTCCTGCCCCAAAAAGTCGGCGATTTTGCGCTCCAAGGTCTTGTGCAAATCCTGCGTGCCGCAAATGAACCGCACCGACGACAGTCCAAAACCATGCGTGCGAATGGCCTCGTGCGCCGCTTCAATCACCTTGGGGTGCGAGCTGAGTCCGAGGTAGTTGTTTGCACAAAAATTGAGCACTTCCAAGCCTTGGTCGGTCTTGATGACGGGGCCTTGGGGCGTGGTAATGACCCGTTCTTTTTTGTAAAGCCCGGCGTCTTTTATTTCCTGGATTTCTTGCTGAAGCGATTGACGGACGTTGGTGAACATGGTGAAATTGTTAGGATTGTTGGATTGTTGGATTGTTGAGATTGCTGGATTGTTTGATTGCTGGATTGCTGGATTGTTGGATTGTTGGATTGTTGGGGCATCGTGAAAACAATTAAACAATCCAACAATCTTAACAATCCAACAATCTAAACAATCAACCCCTCATTTTTTTAGGTGAAAAAGCATGTCTTTGGTCATGTTTTCGAGGTTGTATTTTGGTTGCCAGCCCCAGTCGTTTCGGGCGGCACGGTCGTCAATGCTGGCGGGCCAGCTCTCGGCGATTGCTTGCCGGAAATCGGGTTGGTAGCTGACGCTGAAGCCTGGCACTTGCGCTTGGATGGCAGCCGCAATTTCCGAAGGGGAAAAGCTCATGCCTGCCAAGTTGTAGCTCGTGCGCTCGCCGATTTTGCTGGCGTCGGCGTCCATCAGTTCTAAAGTGGCACGGATGGCGTCGTCCATGTAAATCATGGGCAGGGCGGTGTTTTCACTCAAAAAACAAGTGTAATCCTCGCCCCTGACGGCATAGTGGTAAATCTCAACGGCGTAATCGGTGGTGCCGCCGCCGGGTTGGCTCTGCCAGCCGATGACGCCGGGATAGCGCAGGGAGCGCACGTCGAGGCCGAATTTTTGAAAATAATACTGGCTCCAAAGCTCGCCCGATGCCTTGCTCATGCCATAGACCGTGGTGGGTTTCAGCACGGCGTTTTGCGGGGTCATTTGCTTTGGAATATCGGCCCCAAACACGGCAATGGAGCTGGGGAAGAAGACTTTTTGCACCCCCGTTTCACGAGCCACCTCAAAGACATTGAAGAGGCCGCCCATGTTGATGTCCCAAGTTTGCAAGGGGTTTTGTTCGCCTTTTGCGGAAAGGATGGCAGCTAGGTGGTAAACCTGCGTGATGCCGTGGCGATTCACAGTGGAAGCAATGGCGGGGCGGTCCAGCACATTCAGCAGTTCAAACTGACCGTCGTAACCTTCCCTTGCCCTGATGTCGGTAGCGATGACGTTTGCGTCGCCAAATTCCTTTCTAAGCGCCTCTGTCAGCACCGAGCCGATTTGACCATTGGCACCGATGACGAGGATTTTGTCTTTACTCATAGCGATTTTACAGCGGAAGGCGAAAGAGGTACGAATAGATGAAAGGCGGCTTTTTGCCAAAAACTATCGTAAAACTTGCTGCCTACCGAATGGTTAGGTTTTGTGGGCGAAAGGTAGGTATTCTACTTTGATGCTGGTGCAGGGAAGTCGGGAATGCTGTCCAAAAATTCCCAATCGCCGGCAAGGTAGTCCATCCGGCAGCAGTAATTGACAAGGCCGTTGGTGAGTACGAGGTACTGCACTTTGAGCGGAAGGTTGTAGGCCGCCACTTGCCGCAGCGTCGCATCGGTGACCGGGATGTTGGGGGCCTTGCATTCCACCAATATAAACGGGTTCATGTCCCAATCATAAACCAGTATGTCGCAGCGCTTGGTCAGCTCGTTCACCTTGAGCATTTTCTCGGTGCGCATCCTGTTCTTTTGGTATTTTTTTTCATCAAACAAATAGGCCAGGAACAACTGCCGCACCACTTCCTCCGGC
>JALOMF010000567.1 GCA_025455635.1 Saprospiraceae bacterium
ACTCTCCCAACGACTGGCCACGCAACGTTCTTGAGGATATCGCCGGCATCTTGCAGGCATTTTTGGACCATGTCAGTCGGCAAGAGCTCAGAGCGTCTCGACGAAAGGATGCGCGGCAGCAACGGTCACTGGAACCGGCTCTGTTGGCCAAGATCCATATCAATCTCGGGCTCTTGCGGCAATGCACCTGTGGGCCTCACAGCGCGATCGAGTCGCTTCAAAAGGCTCTGTGGATTCAAAACAAGCATTTCGCTTCCCTGGCTCTGCAGAACAGTCCCAATGCGACTGCAGCCGATAGTGCTACGGCGTCACCGTTTGTGTCGACATCTCCCACGGCCATTACGGCCGAAGGAATCGGCATGACGTGCCATCGCTTGGCCTTGGCGTATGGCAAGGCTGGCCAGGTGGGCAATGCCCGAGCCTTGTTGCAGGCGACATTGTACCACTATGAAAAGCCAGAAAGTGCTTTGTGTGGCAAGTCGCACCATCCGTTGGTCGTCACGGCGCAAGATGGACTAACGAATGTATATGCGAACCGTGGCGACACGTCGGAACGAAGCGAGGACGATGACGCGGTCCCAGGCTTGAGACGATCGTCCATGTCTTCCTCGTCTCCCAACTCCAGCAGATCGTTGTCGGGTCCTTCTCGCAGGCGCATGTTGATGAAAGCGACCACCAAGGACTGGTCGTCTTTGACCAACGTAATACTTGATTTTTTACCAATAGAAACCACTGCATCATCCGCCAGCACCATGCCTGCGGTCACGGGTTTGGGCGTTGGGTTGCCCGGTTCCGTGTAGGTCACTTTCCTGGTCACATCCGTGACGAGGCAGCCGGGCACTTCGTCCAAGTTGATGGTCTGGGCAAAGGAATTGCTGACGGCGATGGTAAATAGCAGCACAATAGCCACCCATTTTGAAATCATTGTTTTCATTGTTGAAAGGTTTTAAGATGAATTAGGTAGCAGTTGAAGTCCTTATCGGTTGGAATATCTTGCGGTATTATAGATGAACGCATTTGAAGTTGATAGCAGTCACCAGCGAGAGGAGGGGTTATCAAACCCCGACGTTCCGGAACATCGGGGTTTGATAACCCCTCCTCACGCTGTTGATTGCTATTGTAAAATTTTGTTCATCAATTTTAAAAGCGAATAACTATAAATTGCAATACTAGTTCATTTACGCCAAAACATCATGCTCCAGGTTCAATTCCCCAATATAAAACTCAATCCCAGAAACAAGCCCAACTCATATTTGCCCGCTGTGGGAATATCCCCGAAACTAGTGTCGAAAAGGTCGCCCAGTTCATAGCCTTTCGCCAGCCGTTGCACCCGGCCACCTTTCAAGCCCGTGGATATGACCAGTTTTTGCGAAGCGCCCAACATCAGGCTAGGGCCTAGGTAAAACTCGAAACTCTGCCCGTCGCCATTGGAAATCAGGGGGAAACCCGCCCCGAAAGTGCCGCCCAAGGTCGCTTTCTGGCCCCGGTAGCCGTGGAAATTGAGGAAACTGACGATGGAGGGCGAAAAGAACCCCTCATCGTCCGCCACGATGACGCCCTCGCTCGTCGTGAAGGTCTGCGCTGGCTCGAAAAACTGCCCAAAACCCACGCCAGCACTGGCCCGCACCTTCAGGCCGCCCCGCACTTCGAGGCGGAGGTTGCGTTCTTTTACTACCTGCATTTCCTCGCCATCGGCGGCATTGCGCTGCAATTTCATGTGCAGCACCACTTGGTCGGACAAGGGCTGGAGCGTGGTGTGGTAGGTGAAATCATTGGAAATCACCTCCGCCAATTCCAGTTGCAGCTCGGCCATTTCCTCCAGCGTAGGCAAGTCTTCCAGCGATGCAGGCCGGGCGGTATAGTCCGTTATTTGGTCACGGACGCCCTTTGATTTTGATTGGAAAGCAAGCAGTTCCCGATAATATTGCTGGCTGCTGGTACTCGTCATTGGAAGGCTTGCAAATGTCTGCGAAATGCCTTCCAGCACGGCTATCTTGGAGATTAACTCCCCCTGTTTTGACTTCATTTGTTGCTGCAACAAAGCATAACTTTTCGGCATGGCTTGCCAAGCCAGCAAGTCGTTGAGGCTGACCGCTTCGCCGGGCGTTTTCTTAAAAACAGCCTCGTAATATTCCCGGCACATTTGCTGCACCAGCGAGGGTCGCAAGTTGGGCTGCTGGCGCAACAACGTGACGTTCAATTCAGCGATTTGGCTCACCGTAGCCGATTTTTCGATGGCTTTGATTGCTTCGTGCATCCCATTCAATTCGGCCAGCACGGCACTGATTTCGGCCATCATCGCATTGGCTTGGCCCACGCTCGCCCAACCCAACGAACTGCCCAGCGATTTGGAAATAGCCGCTGTGTCCAGCCCAAACCGCAGCACCGGAATATCCAGCAAAACCGCACCCCCATCTGCCGTGCCGAACCCCTTGCCGGGCAAACTTTCCCCGTCCGAAAAATCTGGCAATTCCGGCACTCCGCCACCGCCCGGCATGGGAGGCAGCAAGCCGCCCAGCCCTGCCATGCCCGAAACCTCCGCCGCCGTTGGCTCGTTGATTTCCTCGACCTCCAGTTGCACATCGCTCGTGAACGGGTTGAACTCCGTCAAATGCACCCGCACCTCGTCGCCCTTGCGCAGCCGCAGCGCCTTCACGGGCTTACCGTCCCGCTTGTACGAAATGCTGTCGTTGAAGAGGTTGTAAATCACCTCGTTGCGCTGCGCAATACCGGGGATTGACAAGGCCAAAAGACCAAGAATCACAAGGGTTTGATTGATGTTTTTCATAAAATGCCTGCTTTGATTTAATCCGATTTGATTTAAAAGTAGAGGTTGTTTTCCTGCAATTATCATTCTTGATGTTTTGTATAAGAACGCATTTAAAGCTGATGGCAGGCTTTTTCGAGGGGAGGGGTTATCAAACCCCGGTGTTCCTGAATGCCGGGTTTGATAACCCCTCCTCCCGATTCCTATCGGGACGAAAAAGCCTGCTAAATTACCTAATCAATGCATCATTTTTAAATGCTATTATCTATAAAAATAATTACAACTCATTGAATTTCAAATAGTTACCCAATCGTGAATCGTGAATCGTGAATCGTGAATCGTGAATCGTGAATCGTGAATCGTGAATCGT
>JALOMF010000568.1 GCA_025455635.1 Saprospiraceae bacterium
CAGTATCGAGTAACGTTTGTTGTTACGTTCGACTTGGACTTTTCTCGCCTTATTGCCTTGGGCAACTTTCAATTCCCCTCTGTTATTACCTTTCGTACAGATTCAATAACTGCCGATTTTTTCAGTCAAGTAATGTCAATTCATCTTGAAAATTTGAAAGAGCAACTGATGGAAGGGGCAATGGTGACAATTACTGACCGAAATATCCGGGTAAAAAAACTGCCCGTTAAATAGCCATTTGTGGTTAATGCAGATAACCATTTCCCTAATTTACCAATTTCGGCAATCCCAAATCCCCTCACGCCATCACCCCCTCCGCTTCTTCCACCGTCGTGTTCATCGCTTCAGCGATTTCGATTTCGTCCGGTATCTCGTCCAGTTCCACCCGCAAGTTGTCAATGATAAATTCCTGCCGCTCCGGTGTGTTCTTGCCCATGTAATATGCCAAGATTTTCTCCAAATCGGCATCGGCTTGTAGCACGACAGGCTCCAAGCGCATGTTTTCGTTGATAAAATCCTTGAACTCGCCCGGCGATATTTCACCAAGCCCCTTGAACCGGGTGATTTCGGCCTTGCCCCGCAGCTTGCGGATGGCCTCTTGCTTCTCCGTGTCGGAGTAGCAGTAGATGGTCAGCTTCTTGTCCCGCACCCGGAAGAGCGGTGTCTGGAGGATGTACAAATGCCCCGTACGCACCAAATCCGGGAAGAACTGGAGGAAAAACGTGAGCAGCAACAGGCGAATATGCATCCCGTCCACGTCGGCATCGGTGGCGATGACCACCCGGTTGAAGCGGAGGTCTTCGAGGTCGTTTTCGATATTGAGGGCATGCTGGAGCAGGTTCAGTTCCTCATTTTGGTAAACGATTTTCTTCGTCATGCCGAAGCAGTTGAGCGGCTTGCCCCGCAGGCTGAACACGGCCTGCAATTCCACGTCCCGTGCCTTGGTGATGCTGCCACTGGCCGAGTCGCCCTCGGTGATGAAGACGGTGGTGCCCAAGCGCCGGTCTTCGTCGCCCTTTTTCACGGCGTCGTTGAGGTGGAGGCGGCAGTCACGCAGCTTTTTGTTGTGGAGGTTTGCCTTTTTGGCCCGCTCGTTAGCCAGTTTTTTGATGCCCGCAATCTCCTTGCGCTCCCGTTCCGATTGTTGGATGCGGCGCAGCAGTTCCTTGGCCACCGCCTCGTTTTTGTGGAGGAAATTGTCGAGTTCTTTTTCCAAAAAATCGCTGATAAACTTGCGCACCGATGGCCCTTGCGGCCCCATGTCCTGCGAGCCGAGCTTGGTCTTGGTTTGTGACTCGAAAACCGGCTCTTCCACCCGTACGCTCACCGCCGCCACAATGCTGGAGCGGATGTCCTTCGGGTCGAATTGCTTGTTGTAAAATTTGCGCAGCGTGTTCACCACGGCCTCCTTGAAGGCGTTGAGGTGGGTGCCGCCTTGGGTCGTGTTCTGGCCGTTTACGAAGGAATAATACTGTTCGCCGTAGTGGTTGCCGTGGGAGAGCGCCACTTCGATATCCTCCCCGCTGAGGTGGATGATGGGGTAGCGCAGTTGCTCGGCCTGCGTCTTGTTCGAGAGCATGTCGAGCAGGCCGTTCTTGGAGTGGAAAACCTTGCCGTTGAAATTGATTTTCAGCCCAGCGTTCAGGTAGGCGTAGTTCCAAAGCTGCTGCTCCAGGAACTCCGTGCGGAATCGGAAATTGCGGAAAATCGTCTCGTCGGGGCGGAAGATGACCCTCGTGCCGTTGCTTTCCGTGGTCTTTGCCAGCTTGTGGTCATTGGTCAAATTGCCTGTCTCGAACTCGGCGATTTTCGTCTCGCCCTCCCGCACGGCTTGCACTTTGAAATAGGTGCTGAGTGCGTTCACCGCCTTCGTGCCCACCCCGTTCAGGCCCACGGACTTTTTGAACGCCTTCGAGTCGTACTTGCCGCCCGTGTTGATTTGCGAGACGCAGTCAATGACCTTGCCGAGCGGGATGCCCCGCCCATAGTCCCGCACCTCCACGGTGCCGTCCTTCACGGTCACTTCGATGGTCTTGCCGTAGCCCATCACGTACTCGTCAATGCAGTTGTCAATGACCTCCTTCACGAGCACGTAGATGCCGTCGTCTGGCGTGGAGCCATCGCCCAGCTTGCCGATGTACATGCCGGGGCGTATGCGGATGTGCTCCCGCCAATCGAGGGAGCGGATATTGTCTTCGTTGTAGGTGACTTGACTCATGTTTTTGAATGATGAACGATGAATAATTAATGGGGTTGTCGTCCTTTTTTGTCATCACTGTAGGAGACCTTTGACGTCATGCGGGACTGCCCTTGTGACGTTGCGGTTGGCCTGCGGCCATGACAAAAAGGGTTGTTGCTCACTCGGTTTCTTATTGGTTGCTGTCGAGTTCGGCCTTTAGCTGCATTATTTTGTTCAAAACTTCCATTGTAGATTTGCCAAAGGTAGTGGCACTAACGGAATTGCCATAAACCTGCACAAAGATAAATACTCCTAGAATTTTATTTCAACAAAATGTTTTAAAAATATTTTGCACGACCACCACAAACTCCTCGCACACCCCGCCCTGCTCGTCATCCGTGACGCCATCCGGCGGGACCTCTGGCTGAAGCTGGCCGTGGGGCTGGTGCTGTTGGCAGCGGGGCTGGGCATGGCGGCGGTTTTTTACCAAAAATACAACCTGCTGGCCGTGCTGGGCGTGGGCGTGGCGCTGCCCGGCGCCTGGTTCCTGCGGGAGTGGGTGCGGCGGCCCAAAATCGAGGACGACCCGCTGTGGCAGGTGCTGCACCGGGCGCCCCACCAGGTAGTCTGGGTGTTCACGCAGGAGGAGCAACTGATGCCCGTGGGCCTACTGCTGGCCGAGCGGGGCACGCTCTTCGTCATGCTGCTCGATGGCTCGGAACTGACGCTGGCAATGCCCGCCCGCAAACTGAAATTGGCCTCTCATTACCTGCACCGCCTCTTGCCACATGCGGCGTTCGGCTTTTCGTTGGAGCGAAAGCAGCAGTTTGAACAAGACCCAGCGTTGTTGGGTAGGATTGAAGGATTGAAGGATTGAAAGGGGGAGTGCCCAAGCAATTCAACAATCCAGCAATTCAACAATCCAACAATCCAACAATCCAGCAATCCAGCAAT
>JALOMF010000076.1 GCA_025455635.1 Saprospiraceae bacterium
AACTGCTGGATGCCCTGTCGCACAACATCTCCAACAACCTGCGCACCGAGGGCGCATTCCACCTGACCGACGGCTTGATGCGGATGCTGGAGCAGGGTACGAAATTCAGCACCTGCACCGTCAGTACTTGGTACGACTGTGGCAAAAAAGAGCACCTGCTCGAAACCAATGCCCTGCTCCTCGACAAGGAAGGCTATGCCAGCGACAACCTGCCCGATTTCGACAACAGCATCATCATACACCCAGTGAGCATCGGAAAGGGCTGCCGCATAAGCAACTCCATCATCGGGCCACACGCCACCATCGGCACCAATGCAGTCATTGAGTCGTCCATCGTGCGGGACTCCATCATCGGCAATTATGCTTCGCTAAAAGAGGTGGTGATGAAGAAATCGGTGATTGGGAACGACACCTCCATCACGGGCTTCCGACACAGCCTGAATATTGGCGACAATACAGAGATTGATTTCAGTTGATGGCTAAGAATGGTTGAAATTGTTATAATTGTTCAATGGTTGTTCGAGGCGCCAAAAACAATCAAACAATCACAGCAATCAAACAATCCAAGACTCGATGAACGACATCCTCCAACAACTCATGGAACCTTGGGCGCTGCGGGCGCTGGCAGCCTCGGCGCTGGTGGGCATCATGTGCGGCATGTTGGGCTGTTTCATCGTGCTCCGCAACATGGCGCTCATCGGCGATGCGCTGTCACATGCCATTTTGCCGGGAGTCGTGGTGGCCTTTGCCGTAGGGCAGGGGGGCACCATCGGCTATTTCACGGGGGCCGTGGTGGCGGGCCTGCTCACGGCCATTATCATCACTTGGATACAGCGCAACGTGAAGACCAAGAACGACGCCGCCATCGGCATCGTGTTCACGGCCATGTTCTCGCTGGGGGTCATCGGCATCTCGTACATCAGCAGGCAGCCGGGCACTCACTTGGACTTGAAGGACTTCCTCTTCGGGCAGGTGCTGGGCGTCACCAACGACGACCTTTGGCTCACGGTTGGCATCACCATCTATGTGCTGTTGAGCGTGGTGGTCTTTTACCGACAGCTTTTCCTCACGACCTTTCAGCCCATCATAGCCCAGACGATGGGCGTTTCGGTGAGCACGATGCACTATTTTTTGATGCTGCTGCTGTCGTTTGCGGTAGTGGCGGCGCTGCGCACGGTAGGCGTGATTCTGGTAGTGGCGATGCTGATAACACCTGCATCCACGGCGCTGCTGCTGACCAATCGGCTGCACCGGGCGCTGGTGCTCTCTGCGATATTTGGTTTTTTGTCGGCACTGCTGGGGCTGTTCTTTGCGATACTTTTTGAGACGACGCCGGGGCCTGCGATGGCCGTGACGGCCACTGTTTTTTATTTGCTGGCGGCATTTTTTTCCCCGAAAAAAGGGCTTGCGTTCCGTTTTTTCCAAAAAAGGAAACTGCAAAGCCGCATCCAATTGGAGGACGTGCTGAAGGTGGCCTTCCGGCAGCAGCAGCAGCAAGGCCCGCTCACCGAGGAGGGCCTGCTCAAAAACCTCGGCCTGTCCAAGCGCAGTTTTCAGGCGCAGTTGCAAATTTTGCGGAGCAAAAACCTGCTGGAAAAAGACCGCTTGGCCCTGACGGAAACTGGCCGGGAAGAAGGCCGCCGCCTCGTGCGGGCGCACCGCCTCTGGGAAACCTACCTCGCCAACGAAATGGGCCTCACCGCCGAGCAAATCCACGACGATGCCGAGAAGTACGAGCACCTGCTCACCGACGAAATCCTCGACGAAGTGGACAAGACCCTCGGCTACCCGACCACCGACCCGCATGGCTCGCCGATACCTGCACGGCGGGGGCTGCCTGAGTTCTCGCTGCTGCAACTCATGCCCGACGAGCAGGGAACCATTGCTGCGAAGCAGCCCAACGAACACGTGACCGCCCGGCTCTGGCAGCTCGGCTTGCTGCCCGAAATGGCATTTAGCATTGCTAGTAAACAAGGCGATTTCATCGAAGTGCGGCAAGCCGAAAAACTGGTACAAGTGCCCAACGAACTGGCCCGGCGGGTGAAAATCCTCACAGTTGCCACTTAGGCGGCTGGGGCAGTCAATTCCAAACCCGCTCCGTATCCAATCAGCAATCCAAGCCCGCCCAACAGGCAGGCGCAATCTGTAATCGAATGACCATTTTCTCCGACGAGCACTACATGAAGCAGGCCCTGCTGGAAGCGGAGGCGGCATTTGCCGCTGACGAAGTGCCTGTTGGCGCCGTGGTAGTTTGCCGCAACCGCATCATCGCACGGGCGCACAACCAGACCGAGCTGCTGACCGATGTGACCGCCCACGCCGAAATGCTTGCCCTGACCGCCGCCGCCAATTCGCTGGGGAGCAAGTACCTGAACGACTGCACCCTGTACGTGACCCTGGAGCCTTGCGTGATGTGCGCAGGGGCACTGGCTTGGGCGCAGTTGGGCAAGCTGGTGTACGGGGCCAGCGACGAAAAACGGGGCTTCGTACGGTATGGCAGGGAGCTGCTGCACCCCAAGACGCAGGTCGGCTACGGGGTTTTGGAGCAGGAATGTGCCGATTTGATGAGTCGCTTCTTTGCCAAAAAGCGCACTTAGAAATGAAGCGCTAGGCTTAACCAGCCAAATGCTTCGTATATTTGTGTCCGACTTGCAGTACCCAGGCTGCCGAATTGGCAAAACATGTTTCAGAAGACCTTATCTCACCAGTTTACACACCTTTTGGTCACCACCTCGGTTGCCTTGGGCGTTTTTATTTGTGTATTCCCGCAGGTATTCCCGCTGCTTTCTTGGGCTGTTAATTATGCGGTGCAGCTCATGCTGCTGCTGCTCGTCGGAGGGCTATTCTTCCTTTTTTCAAAACAGCCACGGCTCACGTTCATTTGCTTCGGCGGTTGCCTGATACTGAGTTTCCACCTGAAGTTTTCAACGAAAAACAACTCGATTGACCGCTGGCGCAACGCCATACTTGAAGAATACGAACCAGAAAAGAAAATACCGACAAGCGTAAAAGTGGCCCAATTCAACCTGGCCAATATCTTGGAACCTGCCGAAATGGCGAAGGTTTTCAGGGAGGCAAATGCCGACGTGATTTCCATCCACGAAGTGACCCCAGGCTGGAGCCAATGGCTCGACGACTCACTCCACCAAGCTTACCCCTACCACCACACGATGGTTGACCTCGGCTTGTTCGGCATGGCCATCTACAGCCGAACTCCACTGACCAGCGTTGACACATTTTATTACGAGGAAATACCAAACCTGCGGGCCTGTTTTCAGGCGGACGGGCAGGATATGTGCATCGTGAGCGTACACACAGAGCCAGCGCTGAACGAGTTCTCTAAGCGCAGGCTTGTTGGGCACCTGGAAACGATTTCGGCACAAATAAGCCGGATGGAAGGCATGGCACTGGTCGTGGCAGGGGATTTTAATGCCGTTTCGTGGTCAACGGAGCTGCAAAAATTCATGGAGCAAACTGGGCTGCACCAAAGCCGGACAGGGTTCATGGACATACAACGAACCATCGGCTATGTGCCAATTGACCATATTTTCCATTCCCACCGGCTTGGGTGTGCCGATTTTGCCAATTTCAGCGACAAAAGTGGCCAACACCTTGGCATCATGGCCACTTTCCAAATTAACCCAATGGCAACCCATGTTAAAAAAACGGCTCAATAGCTTCCGCTACGCCTTCGCTGGCATTGCCGATTTGGTCAGCTCCCACCCAAATGCCAAAATCCACCTCGTGGCCGCTACCGCCACCGTTGCCGCAGGCTTTTTTTTCCACCTGAACAAAACCGAATGGTGCCTGGTGGCGCTCTCGATAGCAGCGGTGCTGGCCGCAGAGGGCTTCAACTCTGCCCTGGAGTACCTGACCGACCTCGTCTCGCCCAACCACCACCCGCTGGCAGGCAAGGCCAAGGACATGGCAGCGGGCGCTGTACTCTTGGTCGCCATCGGTGCTGCCGTGGTCGGCCTGCTTGTTTTTTTGCCAAAAGCCGCCGCACTGTTTTAGCCACCCCGCTCCACCCTTCGCAATTTTGGCACAATAATTTTCTTGTTCAGTACGTCTTCCCTCCAGACTCGCCAGAACCCTGTGTAGTTTTCCCAACATAAAATAATCGCACTTCAATCTTGGACACCATGAAGCATACTACAGCAACACTGTTGGCATCCTTATTCTTAACCACATTCGCTTTTGCTCAAGAACAGCTCGGCCTCCGCCTCGAAACCTACGCCGGGGTGAGCAGCCTCGCACTGAACCCCACCGGCAACCTCAACAACCCGCTCAAATGGGACGTAAACCTTGCTGGCGCAAGTGTTTTTTTTGAAAACAACTATGCCTTCCTTCGGGAAACGAGCCTGCGAAGACTGCTCCAGCACCGTGACGACGCCGAGTTCGTGGTCGCCGAGGACGTGGAAGGCACGGTGGCCGACAATGTCTTCGTCGCCGATTTTTTCAACAACGGTGCAGCGCGGTTCGTGCAAACCACCGCCACCATCATGGGGCCTTCGCTGGCGCTGCGCATAGGCGAGAACCACTCGGCGGGCGTGTTCACCAACATGCGCTACGCCTTCGGCACGGTCAAGCTCCCCAACGAACTCAGCTACTACCAATACGACGCCCGCCCTTTGCAGGAAACTTTCAAAATGCCGGAAATGCGGGCGGCCCTGCTCGGCTGGTCGGAAATCGGGCTGAACTACGCCTTCAAGGTTCCCACTTCCGATGGCTCCATGAATTTTGGCATGAGCCTGAAATTCCTGCAAGGCTACGATGCCGCCTACGTCGAAAGCCAGACCACGTACCTCCACACCAAATTGCAGGGCAATGCCATCGCATTGGCAAGGCCCCAAGGCAATTTTGGCTATGCCGTCGGCAGCGAAGACGCCTCCAACCATTTTGCTGAAAAAAATGGGCGGGGGCTTGGCCTCGACCTTGGGTTTTCCTATATTTTCCAAGACCACGAAGAGGGCTACAGGCTCAAGCTTGCGGCCTCCCTGCTCGACCTTGGCTACCTCCGGTTCAACAAAAACGCCCAAGCGCACAGCATCCGCCTCGATACCGTGACGACCCTCCAACTCGATGACTACGAAAACCTCGACCCTTGGGCCGACCGGGAGACGCTGTTGCGCACCTTCAGCCAGAATACCCTCGGCGACTCGCTGGCCAGCTACGATGGCGACAATTTCAGGATGGCACTGCCCGCTGCACTCAGCCTGCAGGCCGATTTTGGTGTCACGGAGAATTTCTACGTGAATGCCCTCCTGGTGCAGCGCCTGCCCAACCTCAACCATGCGCCCCGGCGGGGCAACCTCTTGGCGGTGACGCCACGCTGGCAGCACCGCTGGTTTTCGGCATCGGTGCCAGTGTCGGTGTACAACCTGAGCAGGGTACATGTGGGCTTGGCCGCTAGGCTGGGTTGGCTGGTCATCGGCTCCGATGATTTGGGCGGTTTGTTTGCCAATAAAAACTTCACGGGGGCCGACTTCTATTTTGCCCTGAAAGTCAATCCGTTCGAGATTGGCGGCGGCAGGGAGCGGGGCGGCACGGGCAAGCGGCGGTATGGCGGGCGTGGGAAGGTGAAGTGCTACACGTTTTAATAAAATGCATTTCAGCGCAGCAGCTTGCCAAGCTGGGCCTTGCAGTTTTCACAAACTGTTTTTTCCTCGCTATCCAAGGTTTTTACTGCATGAGGCAGTGCTTGGCAGTGGTGTTTCCACTATGAAATGTTGGGCTGTGCACCAAATTTGGCACAGTTCTTTTCGGTAAAGCACAACCTTCCTCTTCATATCTTCCCCCGCACCCTTATTTTTCACCTAACTACTATGTCAAGATGAAACACGCAATTACCTGCTTGTTTGCCTTCCTTTTTTTTCACAATATCTCACATGCACAATACCAATTAGGGCTACGCCTAGAAACCTATGCTGGTGTTAGTGGTTTGGCCATCAATCCTGTGAGCAACCTCTCCAACCCTTCTCGATGGGACATCAACGTAGCCGGGGGCGGTTTATCTATCCAAAACAACTACGCTTACATCAGGGATGTCAGCATGGCAAAACTGGTCTGGAATTCCTTCGATGTTGACATTGCCAAAACCGAAGATCAACCTGCTCGGTCTAACTACAGTTTTGTCATGGACTTTTTCAATGATGGCAACAAGCGATACATCAACTCGATGGCGTTCATTTCAGGGCCATCGGTTGCCTTGCGCTTGGGCAAAAACCATTCGGTCGGCCTGTTTTCCAATTTCCGCTCCATTGCGGGTGGCTCCGATTTGCCAAATGAACTGAGCTACTACAAGTTCAAGTCAAAGCCCATCAATGAACAGTTGGCCATTCCAGCGCTTCAATTTTCGCTGCTAAACTGGTCAGAGATTGGATTGAACTATGCGGTGAAAATACGCACCAATAAAGGCTCGCTGAACTTTGGCGCCAATTTGAAATACTTGATAGGCCACCAAGCAGGCTATGCCGTTAGCACTGAGCCTTACTACTACGGCAACTTGCCGGGCACCAATATTTCGATAGACCTGCCCAATGGCGAGATAGGATTTGCCGGCGATTTGGATGCCTCGAAATTGATGCAAGAGAACGGCAGGGGATTTGGGGCAGACCTCGGCTTTGCCTACATCCTGCAAGACCACGAAGAGGAGGGCTACAAGTTGAAACTAGGGGCTTCTTTGCTCGACCTAGGCAGCATCAAGTTCCAAAACAACACCCAAGTTTATCAGCTGAGCCTCGACTCCGCCGTCACCGTGGACTTGGAAGATTACCAGCAGTACAACTTTCCCGACGACTTGGATAAAGCCATTGCGGATTTCAGCCAAGACCTGTTGCAGACGCCAATTCTCACCAACCAAGGCAACAGCTTGCGCATGAGCTTGCCCGCTGCGTTAAGCCTTCAGGCAGACTATGGCGTGTCGAAGAATATCTATGTAAATGCCCTCCTGATGCAACGGCTGCCAAGCAACGGGCACACCCCAAAACGGGACAACCTCTTTGCCCTGACGCCACGTTGGCAAAACCGCTGGTTTACGGGTTCCATTCCTGTTTCAGTGACCAATTGGAAAAAAGTTCAAGTTGGCATGGCTGGAAGGTTTGGCTGGCTGGTCATTGGCACCGAAAATATCGCTTCGGCCATCTTCAATGGAAAGTTTACGGGCGGCGATTTCTATTTAGCATTCAAGGCTAGTCCATTTAAAGGGAAAAATAAGGCCGTCACCCCTGACAAATAAGTAAAAAAGGATTGCCTGAATGAACGGGCAATCCTTTTTCATTTAGCGGTGTGCATCAAAGCCCCAATATCCGCCGATTCAATTCCTCGTCCGGCTTCCCGCCAGCGAAATCGTCGAAGGCCCGCTCCGTCACTTTTATGATATGGTTTTGGATGAACGGCGCACCCTCGGCAGCGCCCTGTTCGCTGTCCTTGATGCAGCACTCCCATTCCAGCACGGCCCAGCCGCTGTAGTCGTACTGCGCCAGTTTCGAGAAAATGGAGATGAAATCCACCTGCCCATCGCCCAAGGAGCGGAAGCGGCCTGGGCGGTCCACCCAGCCCTGGTAGCCACCGTAAACGCCACTCCTTCCGGTCGCATTGAACTCGGCATCCTTCACGTGGAACATCTTGATGAACTCATGGTAGATGTCGATATATGCCAGATAATCAAGTTGTTGCAGCACAAAATGGCTGGGGTCGTAGAGAATGTTCACCCGCTTGTGGTTGCCCGTGGCTTCACGGAAGCGCTCAAAGGTGACGCCGTCGTGCAGGTCTTCGCCAGGGTGGATTTCGTAGCAGAGGTCAACGCCCACCTCGTCGAAGGCATTCAGGATGGGCAGCCAGCGCTTGGCCAGTTCCCCGAAGCCCGTTTCCACCAAGCCCTGTGGGCGCTGCGGCCAAGGATAGACGGTGTGCCAAAGCAATGCCCCGCTGAAAGTCACGTGCACGTCAATGCCGAGGTTGCGGCTGGCCTTGGCGGCCCATTTCAGTTGCTGCACAGCCCAAGCGGTGCGGGCAGCGGGGTTGTTGCGGCACTCAGGGGGCGCAAAACCATCGAAACTAATGTCGTAGGCGGGGTGGACGGCCACCAGCTGGCCTTGCAGGTGCGTGGAAAGCTCGGTGATTTGCACGCCACATGCCTCGACACGGCCCTTGAGGTCGTCGCAATAGGCTTGGCTGTTGGCGGCCTTTTCGAGGTCAATCAATCGGCTGTCCCATGTGGGTATCTGCACGCCGACGTAGCCGAGGCTGGCGGCCCAGGTGCAGACGCTTTCGAGGGAGTTGAAGGGTGCTTTGTCGCCCATGAACTGTGCCAGGAAGATGGCGGGGCCTTTGATGTTTTTCATTGTTGAGTTTTTGGGTTGATAGCGGTTGATAGCGGTAGATAACGGTTGATAGCCCGTATTTCGTAGGCCGCATCAACCGTTATCAACCTTTTATCAACCGTTATCAACCAAGAATTAGTGCGCCAAATTAGGGAAATTCTTTTTCGAGAAAAATCAAATTTGCCGTAGCCATTTTCTCATCAAGTTTTAACTAAAATACCTTCAAAAACAGCTACCTTTGCGCGCCCAAAAAACAGCATTTTCACAATATTTTTTACCAAAATCAAACCCGCAATATCATGGTTTTCGACCTCGATTTGATACAAAAGCTCTACGCCGAGCTGCCTGCAAGGCTGCAAGAAGCCCGCAGCGTACTGGGCCGCCCCCTTACCCTCACCGAGAAAATACTCTTCTCGCACCTGCACCCTGAGTCGCCATTGGCCGACTATAAGCGGGGCGAAGACTACGTGTTCTTTTCCCCCGACCGAGTGGCCATGCAGGACGCCACGGCCCAGATGGCCCTGCTCCAGTTCGACATGTGCGGCAAAACGAAGACCGCCGTGCCAAGCACCGTGCATTGCGACCACTTGATTTTGGCAAAAGACGGCGCTGCCGCCGACCTAGCCGACTCGGTGGACAAAAACAAGGAGGTGTACGACTTCCTTGCCTCCATTTCCAATAAATACGGCATCGGATTCTGGAAGCCGGGCGCTGGTATCATCCACCAGATCGTGCTGGAAAACTACGCCTTCCCCGGTGCGATGATGGTCGGCACGGACTCCCACACCCCGAATGCGGGCGGCCTCGGCATGGTGGCCATCGGCGTAGGTGGTGCTGACGCCGTGGACGTAATGGTGGGCATGCCTTGGGAACTCAAGATGCCGAAGCTCATCGGCGTGAAGCTGACGGGCAAACTGAGCGGCTGGACGAGCGCCAAGGACGTCATCCTGAAAGTGGCTGGCATCCTGACCGTGAAAGGCGGCACGGGGGCCATCGTCGAGTACTTCGGCGACGGCGCAAGGTCGCTCTCCTGCACGGGCAAAGGCACCATCTGCAACATGGGCGCTGAAATCGGGGCAACGACCTCCACTTTCGGCTACGACGAGTCAATGGGCCGCTACCTGCGCTCCACGGGCCGGGCCGAGGTGGCCGCAATTTGCGACAGCATTGCGGAGCACCTGACAGGCGACGCCGAATGCTACAACAACCCGCACCAATACTTTGACCAAGTCATCGAAATAGACCTCTCCACCCTGGAGCCGCACGTGAACGGCCCGTACACGCCCGACCTCGCTTGGCCGATTTCGCAATTTGCGCAAGCAGTAAGGGACAATGGCTACCCGCAAACGCTGGAGGTTGGCCTCATCGGCTCCTGCACCAACAGCAGCTACGAAGACCTCGACCGTGCCGCTTCGCTGGCACGTCAGGCCGTGGAGAAAAAACTGAAGGTAAAGTCAGAGTTCACCGTGACGCCCGGCTCGGAGCAGATCCGCTACACCGTGGCCCGTGACGGGCAGTTGGAGGCTTTTGAGCAAATGGGCGGCGTGGTGCTGGCCAATGCCTGCGGCCCCTGCATCGGACAGTGGCAGCGCCACACGACCGACCCTAAGCGCAAAAACAGCATCATCACCTCGTTCAACCGCAACTTCTCGAAACGCAACGACGGCAACCCGAACACGCACGGCTTCGTGGCCAGCCCAGAGATTGTCACTGCGTTCGCCATTGCGGGCGACCTGACCTTCAACCCGTTGACCGATACGCTCATCAATGAGGATGGTGTGGCCGTGAAACTGGACCCACCAACTGGCGTGGAACTGCCACCAAACGGCTTCGACGTTAAAGACGCTGGCTACCAAGCCCCGGCAGAAGACGGCAGCCAAGTAAAAGTGACGGTCAGCCCAACCTCGAACCGCCTGCAATTGCTGACCCCGTTCGAGCCGATTACGCCCGAACAGTTGCAGAACATGCGCATCCTCATCAAGGCGAAGGGCAAATGCACCACCGACCACATCTCGATGGCCGGGCCGTGGCTGGAGTTCCGGGGCCACTTGGAGAACATCTCCAACAACTGCCTCATCGGCGCCACCAATGCCTTCAACGACCAAGCCAACAGCGTGGCCAACTATGGTTCGGGCGGCAACGTGGCCAATTTCATGGCCGTGCCAGACAGCGCCCGTGCCTACAAGGCAGCAGGCATCGGCACGGTGGTGTTCGGGGAGGAGAACTACGGCGAGGGCAGCAGCCGGGAACACGCAGCGATGGAGCCACGCTACCTCGGCGTGAAGGCCGTGGTGGTGAAGTCATTCGCCCGAATCCACGAGACGAACCTGAAAAAGCAGGGGATGCTCGCACTCACGTTCGTCAATCCTGAAGACTACGACCGCATCCGGCAGGACGACCTGATTGACATCATCGGCGAACTGACGCCTGGCCTTGACATGACCATCGTGCTAAAACACGCCGATGGTACACAGGAAAGCTTCTCCGCCAAGCATACCTACAACCAGCAGCAAATAGCTTGGGTGACCGCTGGTTCGGCACTGAACAAAATCCGCAAGGATATGGTAAACGGCTAGCCCTAAAACGGCCCAGCCGCCTTGTTACACCGCCACGGCCCGACGCAGTTCCCCTGCGGCGGGCCGTTGTGTTTTTGGGAAATGGGGCAGCAGGTTATTTGAGGGATGGGCCCACCGCAAAACTGCCCTTCCCATTTGCCAGAAAGTCCTACTTTCATGCCCTGTTTTACCATAAAAATTAAAAACACCATGCGGCCAACGACATCCTTCCTTGCGGCATTCCTGCTTGTTTTTTTGCTGGCGCAAAACGCTGCAACGGGTCAGGGCAGTGCCGGCTGCACTTTCCCCAACGGGGCGAAGGCTGCCATCTGCCTTACCTACGACGACGGCCTGCCAAGCCACGTGAACACCGTCGGCCCCGCACTGGACAAACATGGTTTCAAGGGCACGTTTTTCGTCACAGTGAGCGCCACCTCGCTGCGGGAAGACATGGACAAATGGCGGGCCTTGGCCTCCAACGGCCATGAGCTGGCCAACCACTCGGTCTATCACCCCTGCCGCAAGTCGCTGCCGGGCATGGACTGGGTGCGCAGCTACCACGACCTTGACCAGTACACCGTTGACCAAGTCTTGGCGGAAATACAGGTGGCCAACGGCTTCCTGCAAGCGCTGGACGGCAAGCGTTCGAGGACCTACGCCTACCCCTGCGCCCATACTTTTGCGGGGGGCA
>JALOMF010000569.1 GCA_025455635.1 Saprospiraceae bacterium
ACAATGGTAAAACGCTCATCGTGAAGCTTTTGCGCTATTTTATCAAAGAAATCATTTTTTGTCATAATCATGGATTTTGAACGGGAGCAGTTTCGAGCGCACAAAAATACGGCTTCTTAGCCTTCGGCGAAACCCCGCACTACCTTGGCCCGCATTCCCTACCTTTGCCAGTGCCTCAAAAACCAGACACACCGCCAACTATGCTTGAAAATATTTTGCTCTACGGCTTCCTTGCCGCCACGGCGGTGCAACTGTTTTTCTGGATTTTCGTTTTTGGAAGACTGGCGCTCCACCCCGTTGAAGCAATTCCTGAGCAGGATGCAGGCGTCCCTGCACCGCCATCTTCGGAAGCGCCACTACAGGAACCAGCCCCCACGGAAATGGACTGCCAACCGCCCCCTGCCGAACTCCAAATTCCCGTCTCCATCATCATCTGCGCCCGCAACGAAGCGGCAAATTTGGAGAGGCACCTTGACCGTTTCCTAAACCAAACCTACCGTTCCCTTGAGATTCTCCTAGTGCTCCATAAATCATCTGATAATTCTTTAGATATATTGGCACCTTTGCAGCGCAAGTTCAGCCACTTACGCATAGTGGTTTGCGAC
The DNA here is from genome assembly GCA_025455635.1 of Saprospiraceae bacterium. Lineage (GTDB taxonomy): Bacteria > Bacteroidota > Bacteroidia > Chitinophagales > Saprospiraceae > UBA6168. The sequence goes on from JALOMF010000569.1 coordinate 606, forward strand.
GATGAAAGAGCAGGAAAAAAATTCGCCCTTGCAAAAGGGATTGAGCAGGCAAAACACCAAGTTCTTTTACTGACGGATGCCGACTGTGTACCAGCCAGCCCCGACTGGGTTCGGGGGATGGTGGCGGGCATGGACGAAGAAAACCAGCAGATAGTGCTGGGCGTGGCACCACTTGACGAAGCTCCTGGTCCCCTGAACAAATTCGTGAGGTACGAGGCTTGTTACACTGCGATGCAGTACTTGTCCCTTGCGCTGGCCGGGCACCCCTACATGGGAGTAGGCAGGAACCTGGCCTACCGAAGAGAGCTTTACTATCAAGCGGGTGGCTTTCGCAGTCACGAGCACCTTGCCTCCGGCGACGACGACCTATTGGTCAACGCAGTGGCAAGGGGGGGCAAGGTTGGCATCCGGCTCAATCCCCGCACGTTTGTATATTCCAAGCCCAAGCTGAGTTGGCGGGAGTACTACCGCCAGAAAACGAGGCATTTTTCGACGGGTTCTGAATATAAATTTAAGGATAAATTTATTCTTAGTTTGCTCACTATGAGCCACTTACTACACTTTTTTTTGGGAGGCTTGTTACTGATATTCAAAATTAGCATAATGTTTGCTCTATTGGGATATGCGGTGAGAATGGGTGTGGTATTGGCCGTAGGCAGCGTTATTTTGGGGAAGTTGCAGCAACGTTCGTTGCGAATTTGGCTCCCAATTTTAGATGGCTTGCTGGTACTTTACTATCTCGTGTTCGCACCGTCAGTTCTCATGAACAACGACGACACCCAGCGATGGAATTAACACTAACGAAGCACCCAGTCAGCTCCACAGCAACAAGGCTTTCACCCAAGGCATCCGAGGACTTTCAACTCGTCAAGGCGGCCATCAACGGGAATCAACAAGCCTACTCCACACTATTAGACCGTTACCGTACCAGCGTGTACAACCACCTCTTCAAGATGGTGCGCAACCACGACGATGCGGAAGACCTGACCATCGAGGCATTCGGCAAGGCTTTCAACAAGCTCGCCACCTATGCCCCGCACTACGCCTTCAGCACTTGGTTGTTCAAAATCGCAGTCAACAACTGCATTGACCACATCCGCAAGAAGCGCATGCACTTCCTCAGCATTGACCAGCCGATGGAGTCCAACGGCGACCGTGACTTCACGGGCACCCTCCGCAACTACGCCCGCAACCCAGAGGAAGACTTCATCCGCCAGCAGCGCCTACAGATGGTGCGCAAAGTGCTCGGCCAACTCAGCACCAAGTACCGCCTCATGATTGAGCTGCGCTACTACGAGGAACTTAGCTACGAAGAAATCGCCACCGAGCTGGAAATCCCGCTCGGCACCGTGAAGGCCCAGCTCTTCCGGGCCAAGGAAATGCTCTACACCCTGATGCAGAACCCAGGCGCCATGGCCTACCTGGACTCGAACACACGGGCGAATTGAGTTGGCAGTTTGTTCGCCTTTGGCGGGTTTGACAGTGTGCAGTTCTCAGTCAGTTTGTAGCTGTTTGGTCAATTCTGAGCTTTGGACATCCTGACTAATGGACTATAAGCCTGACTGCACAGTGCCCTCCCGAACAATCGGGACAAGACCTGTCTAGCTGCAAATTTTTTGAAAAAGGTATTGGAAAATTATGATGGAAAAAGGCCCCGGCTTGCGCTGGGGCCTTTTTAGTTAGGATTGGCCTTGTAAGTAGAAATTGGAAATTAATTGAAATTCGGAAATCGAAGATTCACGCAAGTAAATTGTAGCAATGTGCTGAAAATCAATGCATTGAGCCATAATTTACGTACGCGAATCTTCGATTTCCTAATATCTTAATACCAACTAATTTCAACGAAGTACTTACTTGGAAATCGTCAAATGATTTTGCGCAAAATGAAGTACAGCAGCCCGGACAGCACGACCGTCACGGGCAGCGTGAGCAGCCAAGCGATGGCGATGCTCTTGATGGTGCCGCCTTGCAGGTTTTTCACCCCTTTTGAGGCCACCATTGCGCCAGCCACCCCTGATGAGAGCACGTGCGTGGTGCTGACCGGGAGGCCAAATTGCGAAGCAAGCCCAATCGTGCTGGCCGCAATCAGCTCGGCTGTGGCGCCTTCGGCAAAGGTCATGTGCCGTTTTCCAATCTTCTCACCGATGGTGACGACGATGCGCTTCCACCCAATCATGGTGCCAAGGCCCAGCGAGACGGAAATGACGAGGATGCACCAAGTGGGCACATACGAAGTATAATCCCCGATTCCCTTCAGCTCATCCTTGATGATTTTCCGGTCGGCTTCGTTTGAAATCACGTAAGGCACATTTAGTAATGCCTCCATGCTTTTTTTCAGGATGGTGAAACGCTTGCGCAACGACAGGCGCTCCTTGACATTCTTCGGGTCGTGCTTGGCGATGTCCGCTTTGAGCGCTTCGATGGTTTCTTTGGCCTTGGTAAGCTCTGGCAGGGTCACGTCGGCAGGGAGGGCGCTGCTAATCCTTGCCAGCGACTCATTGGCGGTGGTCGTGTTGAAGTCTGGC
>JALOMF010000570.1 GCA_025455635.1 Saprospiraceae bacterium
ATTTTCAGCAAGGTATTGTAGATGAACTTTTGCCCACCAAACCCCGGCTTCACGCTCATCAGCAGCACCATATCGAGGTCTTCGAGCACATCGTCCAACAGGCTGACGGGGGTGTGCGGGTTCAGGGCCACGCCCGCTTTTGCCCCAGATTCTTTTATCTGGTGAATAGTGCGGTGCAGGTGCGGGCAGGCTTCGTAGTGGACGGTAATCACTTCGGCTCCAGCATTTCGGAACTCGTGGATGTACTTCTCCGGCTCCAAAATCATGAGGTGAACGTCCAGCGGTCGCTCGGCCATTTTCTTCATGAACTTGATGATGTCCCAGCCGAAGCTGATGTTCGGCACAAAGCGGCCATCCATCACGTCCACATGGAACCAGTCCGCTTGGCTGCGGTTGACCATGTCGAAGTCGGCTTGGAGGTTGCTGAAATTGGCGGCAAGTACGGAGGGGGCGACGAGGTGGTTCATATCTTGAGTTGGCAGTTATATGGTTGGCAGGTCTTTTCCCGATTCTTCGGGATGGCAGACAGGTTATACATCATAAGGCTTCAAGGCCAATGCTTAAAGCTATTTGAGAAGCAGTTGCCTCAGTTTTTCATTGGCCTTGGTATTTGGCAAACCTGCGGCTAGTTCATGGCGCATTTTCTTGGATTCTTGCACGTCCTTTGTCAAACCCTCATCCAATTGCTTGAAAAAACTTGCTTTCTCTTCTTCGGTCATATTGACCACAACTTCGTCCATTCGCTTCCAATAGGCATTAATTTCCACCTCCGTTGAAAGCAGTTGATATTCCAAAAAATAGGATTCAAAATCCCGGGATTTAAGCTTAGGAGTTGCTTTAGTATTAACCATCTTTCAGTAAATTTTTGATTTCCCAGATTATTTTAAGCTCATCGAGGTGGGCATTGATTTGTTCGTCGGCATAAGCAGGGCCTTCTTTTATTTCAAGCCGCCAACGGACGTAGTACTGAAGCCGACTCTTGAGAATCACTTCCCTTTGTTCTACATACGCCAGCATTTCAGCTTTGCTTTTTTTACCCATAGTGCCTCAAAGATATGGAAAAATCTCAGCCTCCCGCAACAGCCCCCACGACCCACATCTGGTCGAGCGTTGGGGCTTGGCTGCCGCCCTTGGGTTCGAGCGTCACGGCGAAGGCTTGGGGAGCCTCTATGAATTTGCCCTCGATTTTGATGAGCGTACTGGTATCGGCCACGTCGAAAATGCCCATGTCGGTGGGCTTTCCGTCCACGATGGCCCAGAGTTGGAACTGCTTGTCGGCAGCGGGTTTAGGGAGTTTGCCGAGGTCGAGGTAAGTCGTTTTCTTGATATTGTTCCAAAAAACAATGGCGTAGGCATCGCCGCCGATAGGGGTCGCCTTCAGTTGCACCGGCTTAGTGGCCCAGTGGCGAATAGCGATGAACTGGTCATTGATGGCCTTGGCCTTGGCCTTTTCCGCTTCGCAATCCTTGCGCACCTGTTCCACTTCCGACCTGGCTGCCTGAACTTGCGCCGTAGCCCGCTCGGCCTGCTGCCAAAAAAGGAAAATAGCCACCAAAGACCCCAGGAGCGCAAGCCCCAGTATCCAAGCCGCTACGGAAGCGACGCTGGTTACACGGGCTTCTTCAGGTTCAAATTTGCTTTTGCTGTTGTTGTAGGACTCTTTCTGCGGCGTGTTGTCCTTGGTTCGTCCCTTGGGCATGCCATCGAGCCGCTCCAGCATTTTGTCCTTCAAGCCCGCCGGAGGCTGCACGCCGTGGGCAGCGGCATATCCCTCCAATGCCCGCTGAATTGCATCCAACTCCTGCTGCACTTCTGGGTGTTGCTCGGCCATGGCCTGCACCTCACGAGCTTCCTCGGGGGTGGCCAAGCCGTGTGCGTACAGCTCCAAAATGCCAGATGTTATATATGCTTGAAGGTTCATTTTCAATGTTGGCAGTTAGCCAGTGAGCAGTTGGCAGTCGGTGACTGCGCAAAGCGCCTGTTTAACCATCTAACCAAAATATTTGCGTAATTCTTTCATTGCCAATCGCATACGGGTCTTCACCGTCCCGATTGGGATGTTCATTTCCTGTTCAATTTCCGATTGGGTGTAGCCTTGGAAATAAGCAAGGTCAATCACCTTCCGGTGTTTCTCGTCCAATTTGTTCACCAGTTCCCGAAGGCCGATGGTGTCCACGTTGTTTGTAGCGGGGTGCGATTCCCGATATACGACGAAATCGAACTGGTCGGTTTTCTGGCGGTTCTTGAACTCGCTGGTACGGGTGGCATCAATGGCCGCATTTCGTGCCACATTGATGACCCAAGTGCTGAACCTGCCCTTGTTTTCGTCGAAACTGCCGATGTTCCTGAATATTTTCAAAAAAACATCCTGCACGACCTCCTCCGCCACCTCAGGTGACTGCACGATGCGCAACACCACGCCGTACAGCGCTGCACTGTAGCGGTCGTACACTTCGCCCAAGGCGTTTTTGTCGCCAAGTTTTAGTGCTGCTATGATTTCTGTTTCAGTCATCAAGGTGTTGGTAATTTTCAATCGGTGGCAAAACTATGAAAGTGATCGGGATTTCAGCAAGTGACGAACAAAACTGGCAATTAAAAAACCAGCGATATCTTTCGACATCATATACCATAAAGCAAAAATGGCCGCTAAGTTCAATTTGAAAATTGTCATGCTGCCTTAGCTAAAAGCACTATTTTTCTACTTCCCCTGCTGTTTAGCATACCACGTATTATAGTCACTGACCAAAAACGCCAAGCCCTTCTTAATGCTGAAATCTGCCACTCCCAGCACAGCTTTTACCTTCGGGCAATCCCCCAAATACAGGCTCAACTGCTCTTTTTGGTGCCTCGGCCTCGAATCCAAGACATTGGCCTGGACTTCGTCGCTTTTTTTCAAAAGTTGCAAAGTGAAAATATTCCCTGAAGGTTTGCCACCTATAAAGCCAGCGGAATAACCAGTGAAAGTGTAGTGATGCAGATAGCCTTCGTCGCTGGCAATTTTGGCAAAAACAACGTCCATTTCGTCACTTACCCCAAACATTCCAGCGTAGCCAGTGTGGTCGTTCGTGATGGTTTTATTCAAGGGAACCGACACGAAGCGGTGCTTGACTTCCTTGTTGCACAGAATTG
>JALOMF010000571.1 GCA_025455635.1 Saprospiraceae bacterium
ATGGAAGGTATAGGCATTGACCCAATCGGGGTAAAGCAAAGCATATGGTTATTCCTATAGCCTGTTAGGCTAATTTCAGATTCATTGGTCGGGTCATCTAAATTAAAAAAGGCGATATCCATGACATAATAAGTACCCGAAGTAAATTGAATGGTTTCATTCGATAATGAATTGCCCATTTTACCTACTTGTCCAACAACCTCAAACTCTTTGAGGTTGAAAATTGAATCGAAATATGAAATTTTTAGCTTAACATGGGTAATATTAAAATGATTTTTGAAGGCATTTTTATCTTTTTCACAAGATAAAAAGGTGAATAATGCTAAAATTATGCAGGTGTAAATAATCCTCATGAAATTGGTCTTTTATTTAGTTGTGACATTTCTATCACAGGACATTTCACTCTCTACCCCACCGCAAACTCCGTAAACTGCCGATAAGCCGGCGGCTGCATCCCCAGCACAATATCCGTAGCAGGTACGCCCCGCTTGAGCAGTTCATCGTCAATGGCTACGTCGGTCTGGTTTTCCTGTAGCCAGATTTTGCCATCTGGTTTGATGTCAAATTGCAATTTGATGTCGAGCAGGCGGGTATCGTCTGCCCAACCTACCCGCACCAACTGGAAGTGGTTTCGCTCCAAATCTGCTATGATTTGGTCTTCCAATTCTTGGTACTTCGTGCCAGTGTAGTCAGCCTTTTCCTGCTCCAATATTTCAAGCAGGATAGCTTGGTACTTTTTTATTTTCTTAGTTATAGCCATTGTTTGATGGTTGAAGTTAACGGGTCAAAAATAACGATTTTTAGGTGTTCTTCTTCTACCTAAAAACCTTCCAATCCAACTCCCCTTCACCTTCACCAACTCCTCCGGCGTCCCTTAGAATATCAAGTACTACAAGTTTGATTACAATTACAAGCTTGGATATTTCCCTGCCTGCATCAACAACTGTCTTCGCAAAACCCTTTCGGGTGAATTGAATTGAAGGATTTTCACAGTGGCCTCTCCAATTTTGGTTTTCGGTTGTATCAATCCGTCCGAAAGCTCAAAATGTTCGTGCCATTTATCAGTTCTTGGATTGAAAAAACGGATTAGTTTCTTGCCCGGCAGCAACACAGTTCCTAAATCACTGCCTTTATTCACATTGTCAACCAAACAACTGTAAGCAAGGTTATCAGGAAGCGTTTTACCACCATGTTTTATGCTAAGGATATGGTCAATCTGGCATCCGAATATCAAATCATCTTGATGAACCAAGCAATATTCACAAGCATGACCAGCACGCTTGGCTACCAGTGATTTCAGCTTTTCAGGGATATTTCGGCTCATGCGGCTTTCAACAATTGGTAGGCACGGGCTTTGGCCAAGCCGACCATGTTTTCAAGAAAAAAGAAGTGCTGCAATTCGGCATCCTCCTCATTTGAAAGGGTTTCTGCGCTTTTTTTAAGCAACAGTTCCTGTACCCTATCCAGCGTCTTTTTCCCCGGTGAATAATGTGCGATATGCTCCGGATTGGAACTTGCTATTAATTCAACGATTTCTGTAAATGCTGCTGATTGTACCATGACCTGATTTTTTACAAAAATAAACTATTTCCCCAATTTCTCCTTCAAAAACTTCCCCGTCCAACTCCCCTCCACCTTCACCAAATCCTCCGGTGTCCCCTGAAAAACAAGGTTCCCGCCATCCTTTCCCCCATCCGGCCCAAGGTCAATGACCCAGTCGGCGGATTTAATGACCTCCATGTTGTGCTCCACCACGAGCACGGAGTGGCCGTTCTCCACGAGGGCGTTCAGCGCTCCCAGCAGCGTGCGGATGTCATGAAAATGCAGGCCCGTGGTCGGCTCGTCGAAGATGAACAGGAGCGGGTTCTTGGCCTCGCCGCTCACGAGGAAACTGGCCAATTTCACCCGCTGCGCCTCGCCGCCGGAGAGGGTGCTGCTGCTCTGGCCGAGCTTCACGTAGCCGAGGCCCACATCACTCAAAGGCTTGATTTTAGTGATGATTTCCTTGTTGCCAGCAAAGAAATCGAGCGCCTCTTCCACGTCCATGTTCAGTATCTCGAAGATGTTTTTGCCCTTGTGCTGCACGTCGAGCACCTCGGCCTTGAAGCGTTTGCCTTTGCATTCTTCGCATTCCAAGCGCACGTCGGCGAGGAACTGCATCTCGATGACCTGTTCGCCCTCGCCCTGACAGGTTTCGCAGCGGCCACCTTCCACGTTGAAGCTGAAATGCCCCGGCTTGTAGCCCCGGATTTTGCTCAATTGTTGCGCTGCCATCAGGTTTCGGATGGCGTCGTAAGCCTTCACATAGGTCACGGGGTTCGAGCGGCTCGACTTCCCGATGGGGCTTTGGTTCACCATTTCCACCTGCGTGATGGCCTTGAGGTCACCCGTCAAGCTGCCGAACTGGCCGGGCGATTTTGCCGTAGGCTCCCCAAAATGCGCCTTGAGCGCCGGGTAGAGGATGTCCTTGATGAGCGTCGTCTTGCCGCTGCCGCTCACGCCGCTCACCACGGTCATGGTGTTCAGCGGTATTTTGATGTCAATGTTCTTGAGGTTGTGCTGGCGGCAGCCTTTCACTTCAATCCATTTCACCGATTTGCGCCGCACCTTCGGCACAGGGATGCTCATGCGGCCGCTCATGTATTTGGTCGTCAAGCTCTCTGATGCGTCGGTGTAAATGCGCTCGTAAGGCCCAGCAAAAACCAGTTCCCCGCCGTGGATGCCCGCTGCCGGGCCGATGTCCACGAGGTAATCGGCGGCTTTGATGACGTCCTCTTCGTGCTCCACCACCACGACCGTATTGCCGAGGTCACGCAGTTCTTTCAGCACTTCCACGAGGCGGCCCGTGTCCCGTGGGTGCAGGCCCACGCTCGGCTCGTCGAGAATGTACATACTGGCCGTGAGGTTGCTGCCGAGGGTGCGGGTGAGGTTGATGCGCTGTGTTTCGCCACCGCTGAGGGTGTTGGATAAACGGTTGATGGTCAAATATTTAAGCCCCACGTCGCACATGAAGCGGAGGCGGTTCTTAATTTCAATCAAGAGCCGAGCAGCGATTTTCTGTTCGTGGGGATTCAATTGCGGATTGCGGATTGCGGATTGCGGATTAGGGGCCGT
>JALOMF010000572.1 GCA_025455635.1 Saprospiraceae bacterium
AATCACCATCAACAACAACGGCTCCATCAAACTGGACGGGGAGTTCGAAATCCTCGACGCACAGGGCAACGCCTACGGGCTTCAGGGCCGCACCGTCGTTTCGCTCTGCCGCTGCGGGCACTCTGCCAATAAGCCGTTTTGCGATGGGGCGCACAAGGCGCACGGCTTCCAGCACGAGTCTGTGGCATTTGATTTGCCGCCGAAAAAAGTAGCATAAACTAACGGCTGACGGCCTACAAATACTGTTCAAATGGAAACACAACCTAGCTCCCGCCACCTGCACGAGCTGCCGCCCCGCCATGTGGGGTTGTACACGAAAGCTGTCATCCTGTTCAGGGAAACACAACCTAGCTCCCGCCACCTGCACGAGCTGCCGCCCCGCCATGTGGGGTTGTACACGAAAGCTGTCATCCTGTTCAGTGGATTCATGCAGCAGTTCGGCTGGATTTTCTTTGTCATGGGCAGCCTCTTCGCTTGGATTTTCATCCCGCCGTCCACGGTTCCGCTGTGGTTCGAGATGGGCAAAGACTGGCAGGAAGTGCCCGGCAAAATCATCTCCGCAGAGCCGACCAACTCTGCCGTCAACGAGGAGGTCGTGTTCAGCTACCTCCACTCCTTCGAGGTGGAAGGCCAGCGCTACACGGGCAAGAGCTTCACCGCCGGGCAGGATTTCCAAGGTGGGCAGCAAGTCACCATCCGCTACGACGCCAAGGCGCCCGGCAAGTCGAGCCATGTGGTGGGAGCCGACCGGGCGGTGTTCCCGGCTTGGGTGCTGATAGTGCTCATCTTCCCACTCATCGGCTTGGGCTTCATCATTCATAGCCTTCGGCAAAACCTGCGGGCCATCCGGCTGCTCGAAATCGGGGAGTTCACCCGTGGGGCGATGTGCTCGAAGGAAACGACCAATGCCAGCGTCTCCATCAACAACAACACTTATCCCGTTTTCAAATACACTTTCGAGTTTGAGGCGGAAGGCCGCACCCGCAACGCCACCTGCAAAACCCACCAAGCTTGGCTGGTAGAGGACGAGCAGCGGGAAATCATCTTGTACGACAAGTACAATCCCGACTTCAACATCGTCTATGACGCCACGGCCAATATGCCCGGTATCAGCGAGCAGGGCCGACTCGAACCCGCTGGCCTCGGCAAGGCGGTGTACCTTGCCCTGCCCTTGATGGGCGTGGCCATGCACTTGCTGTTCCTGTGGTACGGGGCACCGTTTTCGATGCAGTGATGCGCCACCGTCAACCGTAGTCCGTCATCCACCAACTATTCTATTATGTGGAAACAAAAAGCTGATATAACTTACCTCAATTCCTTGAACGCCAATACTTTGGGCGAAAACCTTGGCATCGAGTTCACTGAACTGGGCGAGGATTTCATCATCGCAAAAATGCCCGTGGACCACCGCACGGTGCAGCCCTACCGCCTGCTGCACGGCGGCGCTTCGGTGGCCTTGGCGGAGACCTTGGGCAGCGTGGCCTCCACGCTTTGCATCGAAGATTTGGGTAAAAAAATGGCCGTCGGCGTGGAAATCAACGCCAACCATTTGCGGCCAGCGACGAAGGGTTTTGTATTCGGCAAGGTGATGCCCATCCGGGTGGGTCGTGCCATGCACGTTTGGAACATCGAAATCACGGACGAGCGGGGCAAGCTGGTTTGCGTGAGCCGGCTGACGGTGGCGGTGGTAGAGCGGGGGTGAGTTGGCAGGTCTTGTCCCGATTCTTCGGGATGGCAGTTGGCAGTTGGCAGTTGGCAGTTGGCAGTTGGCAGTTGGCAGTTGGCAGTTGGCAGTTGGCAGTTGGCAGTTGGCAGTTGGCAGTTAATCAAACCACATTGATAATCAAATAGTTGCAAAAAAACAGTGTTTTTACTCAATTTCTACAAGCACTTTACTTGCCCAACAATTGCAGCTCCGCAATGCTCACCGCCGTTTCGGGGTGTTTTTCCAAGAATTCTTTGAACATGGTCTCGTCCAGCAGGAAGGTCAGTTTTTTGCCAAAATTGCCGGGCGTTTTCAGGTAAATCCGCACGATGTGGAAGAGGCCGAGGTCACGTTCCGTGATTTTCTCGACATTGTGGTAAGGGTAGCGGTAGGTTTTGAAGTAGTTGGAGGCATAAACGTAGAGTTCGTCCAGTTCCACCCGTTTCAACTGCAGAAAAGTCAGGTAAAAAAAGCTGATGCCTAAGAGTAGGAACAGGCTTAAGCCTAGTTTCAACCAGAGGGCTGGCACTGGCCCAAAATAGGGCACGTCCACCAACCAAAGCGCAATGGTCAAAAGCCCGAAGAACACCATCCAAATGGTCGGGATAAAAATCTTGAGGAACAGGGTGGCGTTGGAGGAAATTCTTTGCATGGTTTATTTTTGAATGACCGCAGCATCCTCAGCAGCTTCCAGTTGGGTCTGCCGTTTTTCGACCCGCTTGGACACTACGATGCTGATTTCGTAGAGGCCAAACAGCGGCAGGGCTATCAATATCTGGCTGAAAGCATCCGGCGGAGTGATGATGGCCGCCACGATAACGATGACCACGGCGGCATGGCGGCGGTATTCTTTCAAAAAGCTGGACGAAATCAGGCCGATGCGGGTAAGCACGTTGGCCGCCACGGGCAGTTGGAAAATCAGGCCCGTCGGGATGGTGAACATGAGCATGTAGCTGATGTACGACCCCAAGGCCGGGGTACTTTCCACGCCCGGCAGCTGGTAGCCCGTGAGGAAGCTGATGGCGAAAGGCGAGATGACGAAGTACCCGAACAGCACACCCAGCGTGAACAAAAACGAGCAAATCAGCACCGCCCCACGGCTGGCTTTTTGTTCTTTTTCATAAAGCCCCGGCTTTACGAAGCGCCAGATTTCCCAGAAAACATAGGGGATGGCGAGTATCAGGCCGAGCAAGAAGGAAATCTTCATGTGGGTCAGGAACAGCTCGCCCATGTCGGGCGTGATGAGGTTGAATTTTTCGGGGTAAAAACAGAGCTGCTCTTTCATGCCGATGGCATCGGAGAGCTGGCAGATGACCTTGTAGGTGACGAAATCGGGGTTTCGGGGGCCGAAAACGACCTCGTTGAACACAAAATCCTTCATGAAAAACAACACCAAGGCGAAGCCCAAAATGACCAGCACTGAGCGGATGATGTGCCACCGCAATTCTTCAATATGGTCGAAAAAGGTCATCTCTTTCTCCTCCCCACCCTTCCCGCTCACGGGTTCGTCAATGCCTAATTGGTCAAGTGCCATTCAGTATGCTGTTTTATTTTTCCTTCGGGAAATGCGGTTGCAAAAGTAGCAAAACAAGCGGTTGCAAAGGAAGTTGCGCCAAGTCAATTGATAGGTTATCGCTTCTTTCGTCTAAAAAAACTTTTAGGGCCGTGTGTTACTATTTTTCACACCCCGCATTATTTGGTCACAACCCTTCCGAAGGTAAATTCAA
>JALOMF010000573.1 GCA_025455635.1 Saprospiraceae bacterium
GCTGACGCTTTCATTAATCCCGCTGACATTTGCAATTTATCTCCTTCACGCCGCATTTATCTCGCCTTTCAGCGTCCAACATCTACCGACGCCTGCAAAATATTGGCAGCACACGGTATTTATTTAACTTTTCACTGCCCTTCACCTACTTGCGCCTAGCATTATTTGGATTTCAAGCGTGTTTTTTGCATATTTTTGTTACAAATATTATAAATTCTTTATTTTTGGCACAACTTCTGTCAGATTCTTGCGTAGTGTATCCTTGGAGTTTGGTTGTTTAGTCAACAAATCCAAGGAAATTAATCCAACATCACAAAAGCATTTTTCATGGCAAAAAAATCCGCCACCGCACCAATCACCGCCAGCCAGAAGGTTCCACAATCCAGAAAACAGGAAAGCCCACTGGGCATCCCCAGCGCCCTCCGCTATTTCTGGGACTTTGCCGATTTGAGCTGGAAATATGCCGACCTCCACCAAGCAGCCTTGGCGGCACGCAGGCCGCTATTTACCAGGGAGTTCATCGCCGAGCAAGTGGCCTATATCGCCGAGGTGAAGGCCCTGCCCAACAACGATATGCGCACGTCGCAGAGCAAGAAGTCGAGGCTGTCGTTGAGCGGCCACCGCCAAGAAATCATGACGGAGGTGAACCTACTGGACAGCGGCATCCGGCTCGCCTACGAGGCCCAGGCCGAACTGGTTCCGGTGGAGCTGCGGGAGTCGGGCATCACGGCGCTGCGGTCGGCCACGCCCCGTGACTGGCCTGCGGTGTCCACCTTCCTGACCACGGCCTCGGCCTACCTCCAAGCCAATGGCCAACGACTGGTGGAAGCAGGGGTCATTGACGCCAAGTTCGCCGCCGACCTGGCGGCCAAGGGCAGCGAGTTCAATGCGGCCAAGGCGGAATTTACCGATAAAAAACAGTCGGCGAAGGAAGGCACGGCCACCGTTGCGCAAGGCGTGAGGAAGATAAAGGCGGCCATCAGCGCCATGCAGGATTTGGGCAAAAACGTGTTCGAGTTCCAGCCGGAGCTGCGCAAGCTTTTCACGGCGGACTATGTGCTGAACGAGGTGCGCAGCAAGCACCCGGCCCATATCGTTGGCCGCACCGACCTCGGCCCCGTGGAGGAGGGCATGAAGCCCAAGCCCCTTGCCAACATGCTGGTGGAAGTGCTGGGCCAAGCCGGCAAATCGGCCACCACGGACGCCAAGGGCCGCTACCGGATACCCATCGCTGGCGGCGAGTACCAAGTGCGCTACACGGGCGAGGGCATGTCGCCCCTCACGGTGAAAGTGGTGGTGCGCCCGGGCATGGACCGCCGGGTGAACGTGGCGCTGGAGCCTGCGCCCCTCGTGGCGCCTCCTACCCCCATCGTGGAGCGCACCCCTGCCCTTCTTGACAACGTCGAGCTGTCATCGGCCCTGAAGGACGTACTGGCCCCACCCAACGGCCAAGCCGCCCAAACAGGCGTGCTGAACGGGGTGCATTGAATTGGTTTTTTTTTACAATTAGTATAATTATTAGGATTTGTCGGGGCAGCCAAAAAGCTGCCCCGACTTTTTTTGTGCTGCCTTGACTTTTGCCCCACGCCTTGGTATTACTGGCAGCGGGCAGTATCTTTGCGCATTACAGTAAATCCATGTTATGAAAAAGCGTGACAAAATACTGCAAGCTGCCAAGCAACGCCTGACGGCGAAATTTGGTGAGCAAATCAAAGATGTCGTCCTGTTTGGCTCACAGGCATGGGGCAAGCCCAGCCCCACTTCCGATTGGGATTTTGTGGTCGTGGTAAGGGGCGAATACGATTGGCGCACCGTGCAGTCCATCCGTTATGTGATGGCCGACCTCGACATGGACTACGACGTTTTTACCCAAACCTTGGTCGTATCTGAAAGCGAATTACAAAACTCCACGGAGCGGTACGAACCCGTGTTCACCAAGGCACTTTCACAAGGAATCTACGCAGCATGACACCAGCAGAACGCAACCACTTGGTTTCTTTGAGGATGGAGCAGGCTGTGGCAACCATTGCAGAAGCAGAACAATGCATCGCTCAGGAGCTGTTGCCCGCAGCCACGAATCGCATTTATTACGGGATGTTTTATGCCATGCTTGCCCTTGGCATTTTGAAGGGCTTTGAGACCTCGAAACACCAACAAATGATTGGGTGGTTTAATAAGCAATTCGTCCATACGGGCATTTTCCCCAAGCAATTTGGCCGAATGGCTAAAGATGCTTTTGAGGTGCGCATGGATTCAGATTACAAGGTCAAACTAACCCCAACACCCGAACAGCTAGAAGCGCTGCTTGCCGATATGAAACTGTTTATTCGAACTATCAAAACTTGGGTGGAAAATAATCCAGCTTAGTGCAGCGAGGCAATAGCGTTAAAGTATTGGAAGAAGCCCCCTATCGTTTCTTCCCCGCCCCAATCGAAAACCTCGTCTTTGCGCCGGGCGTATTATCCACCATGAAAAAAGCGCCCCGCTTTCCCCTGACCCGGTTGGTTTGGCAAGTGCCCGAATTGCCGTTGGGCGCTTTTACGCTCATGGCAATACTTTCCAAGCGGCCTTTTTTGTCAAAACCCAGTGCCGTGAAGTCCACTTGGATTTGGTGCTTGTCCAGCAGTTCCTTTTTCAGCTCCAACAGTTCGGCTTTGGTGGCCTTCCGGGTGATGTTGACCTCGATTTTATCGCCACTGACCATCAGGTAAGGGCTTTGCGCAGCCACCAGTTGCGAAGCAAAAACCAATAAAAGCAAGGTGAATAAAAACGTTGTTGATTTCATGACAGCATAATTTTTTGTGAAACAATGCTGCAAACATGGGGACTTGCACAGCCCGAAACCAAGCAAAACAGGTTGGAAAAAGGGACTACAACCGGGTTGAAAACAGTTGTAGCATCAGGTTTTATCGCTTAAATCGGCCCATTGGCGGGCTTCTTGGCGGGTGGCGATGTTCAGTTTCTGGTAAATCTTGTTCACATGGCTCTTCACCGTGCTGGTTTCAATGAAAAGCGATTGGGCGATTTCCTTGTTCGATTTGCCGTCGGCCAAGAGCAGCAGCACTTCCAGTTCCTTGGGCGATAGGTTTTCCAATACGGTTTTGTCCG
>JALOMF010000574.1 GCA_025455635.1 Saprospiraceae bacterium
AAAAACAGAATTGAAAGCCTTTTGCAAGGCTCTTTTAATTATCGAATTTTGGTCATCTTCTTTTAATGCGATTGCCTTTAATTCCTCTAACTTTAGAACTACCCTTTGACCATTCAAAACATTGCGTTCTGTCCCCATCAAATTGGCATTGACCCAATCAATTTTTTTTTGAATCAACTGTTCAACGGTATTAATATCATCTTCAAAAAGTGGTATCTGTGAAGTATTGTGCTGCCCAAGTGCCTGCTTCAATTCAGAGTTTAATCTATTCGGAGAAAACTCCTCCATGATTTTTGAAGATGGAGAAACCCTTCGCACTGCGAAGTAAATTTCTTCTACCTTTCTCCTTAAACCCTTTTCTTTTGATTCATTCAAATCCTGCTCATACCGCGCAATCCCCTTCACTATCGCAAACAACAGCTTACCCACCGTGCTCTTCCCCGTATCGTTTTCACCGCCGATAACGGTAAGCCCATCAAGCAGTACTTCTGCTTGTTCGATGGCGGCTATATTTTTGATTTTAAACAGCATTTTGTAAAATTTTAAGGCAAAACTACCAATTTTCCAGCCGTTTTTCCCTTACAAGTCTAAGCATTTAGCCAAATCCGCCTCCCACACCCCATACGCCCCCCCATACTCTCCTACCCTATCCACCTCCGGCTCGTACCGCCCCGTCACCGTCACACTGGCCATTGCCGTTTCGATGTCGGGATAAATGCCCGTGGCAACGCCCGCCGCCTTGGCAGCGCCCACGGCCCCGGTGGTCTGCACCACGTCAATCGAGCAGCCGAGCAGCGTGGCGATGGTTTTGGAGAAAACGGCGGACTGGAACAGGTTGTCGTTGCCGACCCGCATCACGCTGATGTCGAGGCCCATTTCCTTTAAAATCTGAACGCCATAGACGAACGAAAAGGCGATGCCCTCCAAGCCCGCCCGGTACAGGTGCGCCGCCGTGTGGCGGTTCAGTTGCAGGCCGTTCACTTGTGCGCCGGGGTCGAGGTTGTTCAGCATCCGCTCCGCCCCGTTCCCGAAGGGCAAAATGCGCAAACCATCAGCGCCAACTGGCACCGAAGCCGCCAGTCGCTCCATGTCCGGATAGCTGATACTGCCCTGCCCCACGGTTTGGCGAAGCCAGCGGTAAAGGGAGCCAGCGCCGTTGATGCATAGGAGGATGCCGATTCTTTGAGAGGAATGAGGGGTGAGGGATGAGGGATGAAGAGAGCCTGCCAACTCATGATTGACGTGAGCAAAACCGTTCACCCTTGATAGTTTGTCGAAGGCCGGATGGTCAACGACGCCATAAACGACGCCGGAAGTGCCACCAGTGGCAGCTACTTCGCCGGGTTGCAACACATTGAGGCTCAGGGCATTGTTCGGCTGGTCGCCCGCACGGTAGGCGACGGGGGTGCCTTCGGCAAGGCCCGTGGCAGCAGCGGCTTCGGCGGTCAGTTTGCCCTGCAAGGAGAAGGTTGGAACTACCGTAGGCACCAGTTTTTTATCAAAACCAAAATAGTCCAGCACGGAGTCGGCCACGTCGTTTTTCAAAAAATCCCAAAGGATGCCCTCGCTGAGGCCGCTCGGCGTGGTCATGGCCTCCCCGGTCAGGCGCAGGGCGATATAGTCGCCGGGCAGCATGAAATGGCGGATTTTGGCGAAAAGTGATGGCTCATTTTCTTTCACCCAGGCCAGTTTGGCGGCGGTGAAATTGCCGGGCGAATTGAGCAGGTGCGAAAGGCAATGCTCCTGCCCCATTGCCTCGAAGGCCCGATTGCCGTAAGGCACCGCCCGGCTGTCGCACCAGATGATGGAGGGTCGCAGCGGCTTCAAATCCTCGCCGACCACCACGAGGCCGTGCATCTGGTAGCTGATGCCAATGCCCTTGATTTCCGCTGGCGCAACGAGGGTGTTTTCCAGCAGTTGTTTTGTCGCTGCGCAAACATGGAGCCACCACTCGTCGGGGTCTTGCTCCGCCCAGCCGGGCTGGTGCGCCGTCATGCTCATTTCCGTGGCGGGGGACTGTGCTACTGCGAGCGTCGCCCCCGTTTCCGCCTCCACGAGCGCTGCTTTGATGGAGGAACTGCCAATGTCGTAACCTAAAAGATACATGATTCTGGATATTGGATACTAGATGTTAGATGTTGGATATTGCTTGCCAGAATCCAGTATCAAGCATCCAGCATCGTATAAGAAAGCCCCTTCTCCAGCCCCCGCAACTCCGCCAGCCCCCGCAGCCGACCGATGGCCGAATAGCCGGGATAGGTCTTCTTGTCGAGGTCGTCGAGCATTTGGTGGCCGTGGTCGGGTCGCATGGGGATGCTGAGTTGACGGCGCTGCATGATAGCCAAAATCTCCCGCACGACGGCGGGCATATCGGTGTCGCCACCGAGGTGGTCGGCCTCGTGGAAGCTGCCGTCGGCTTCGAGTTTGGTATTGCGCAGGTGCAAGAAATGGATGTGGTCGCCGAATTTTCGCACCATTTCCGCCACGTTGTTGTCAGGGCGGGAGCCGTAGCTGCCCGTGCAGAAGCAAAGGCCATTGGCGGGCGATGGGGCAGCGGCCAGCAGTTCTTCCACATCCTTTTCCGTGCTGACGACACGGGGTAGGCCCAACACCGGGAACGGCGGGTCGTCGGGGTGTATGGCCATTCGCAGGCCCAGCTCCTCGGCCACTGGCACGACTTCTTTCAGGAAGTCGAAGAGGTGCTTTTTCAGCTCCTTCGGGCCGATGTTGGCGTAGCCATCCAAAGCCTCCAGTACCTCGGAGGCCGTGAAGGACTCGTCGTCACCGGGCAGGCCGAGCAGCATATTTTCGTACAAAATCCGCTTGAACTCGTTGGTCATGCCATTGAATTTGGCTTTTGCTGCCGCAATTTCTTCCGCTGGGTAGTCCTTTTCGGCACCCGGCCTTTTCAACAAAAACAGGTCGAAAGCGATGAAGGCCAAGCGGTCGAAGCGCAGGGTACGGCTACCGTCTAGTAGCGGGAAGGCCGTGTCGGTGCGCAGCCAATCAAGGATGGGCATGAAGTTGTAAGTGACCACTTTCACGCCGCATTGGGCGAGGTTGCGCAGGCTGGTCTTGTAGTTTTCGAGGTATTTTTTCCAC
>JALOMF010000077.1 GCA_025455635.1 Saprospiraceae bacterium
TTCCGCTTTTTTGAATTCTTCCTTTTCAATATTTGATGTAGCATCAAATTGATTACTTAACGACTTAACATAGTTTTGTGCCAAATGCAAATTAGAGAACAATTCTTCCCTTTTATGCCGAAACAATAGGTTTAAGTCAGGAAATTTAATAGGTTTGAATGGTTTCACCCTCGGTAAGTCATCCTCGATTTGGATGGTCTCAATCTTGAAGCCCAAGTTATGCGCCAGTTGAAGCCGCTCCACCTCTTTCTCCGCCGCTTCGATGTCCATCCCAACCAGCCCCTCCACCCGGTAAAAATCGCTCCCATCCGTCGTGTAGCTGAACGGGTTTTTCACGTCGTCCTGCGCGGAAATATCCCGCATCCAGTAGCCTTGGTTCGTATCCTCCATGCCCAGTTGGCTTTTTTCAAAACTCCAGAACTCGTGCAGCGGCGTCACGTCCGACAGTTGGTAATAAAACGGGATGGCCCGGTCGCCGAGCCTCGCACTTGCTTTTTTTGAGGGTGAAATGCGGATGCCGTTCGTTGCTGGCGAAGGGTTGAAGCTGCGCATCATCAGCCCGATTCGCTTGAGCAGGAAGACCGCTCGTTCAGCCCGACGCCCCCCTTCGTTCAGTATCGGCGATTCGTTGAAATAGTGGCGGTACTCCGCAAAACGCACCCCGCTCTCCCGCACCAGTTCGCCAGCCATCACATATTTTGGGAACTTGGTGTCGGCTGGGCAGCACTCACCGGGGATTTCCGTGATGGCCTCCCAAAGCTCGTTGATGCTGGCCGCCAAATCCTGGAAAAAGTCGTACACGAACTGGATGCTTGGGTTGTTGTTTTGGGCGATAAAACTGGTGAGCTGTGCCTGCCACTGCCCCACTGGGCTTGCATTGCCGAAGGCCAATGTCACCAAGCTCGGAAACCCAGCATCCAGCTTCGCCACCGCTTTTTTCAAACCCTCAACCGACCCGTTCAGTGCTGCCACGTAGCGTTTTGTAAGCTCCGCTTCGTTGTTCAGCGTACCGCCTGCCAGGTCCACGTTCCGCACGGTGGCCTTCGGCAAATTCCGGCGTCGGTTGGGGCTGTTCTCGGCGGCTTGTAGGTGCTGTTTGGGCACGAGCAGCACCATCAGGTCGTTCATTTGCGTCACGCCAGCGTTGTCGCAGTTGGTGTCCGAGCATTCCTCGGGGCTTTTGAGCCAACTATCGAGGTACAAGACCACCGCCAAGTTCTCCAAGCCCGGCAGCCCCGTGGGATTTGCCAATGCAATACTGTCAGCTACCTCGTTTGGGAAAAGCCGCCACATTGGCATTGCGCTGGCTTCACTGCCCAGTTTTCGCACCCGCACCGTGCCGTCCTCGGTAGGCTGGGTAGCTTCATCCTGCAATTTCCTGAAATGGGTAAACCGCTGGCCCTGCGGCAAATGCAGCATATCGCCCGACGAGGTGATAGCTGCCCCTTTGGACAACCGGATTTCGCCAGCAACCAGCTCCACCTCCAGCCCACACACAATGCCGATGCCCATCCCCTTGGTTCGGGTCAAGCGGGTTTCATGGTCAAAATGTCCGGCCAATTGGTTCAGTTGACCCGCAGTCAACACTTGGTCGTCGGCGAAATAATAGAACCGCTCCAGCGGTTCGGGGAAGTTGATGGTTGCGATTGGCATGGCTTCTATTGTTTGGAATTGGGAATTGGGAATTGGGAATTGTGTATTCCTAGCTCTCAATTTCATAATTTCCAATTTCGTGATTATTTACTGTTCCGGGTTCAAGTCCACTTCTTGTTGCGACCCAAGCCTACTTCTCCCCAACACAATCGGTCGGTCGTCTTTTTCCTCCTCGCAGTCGTGGAGGGTGCCCGGTGGGTAGATGGTGTGCAAGCGCTCCATGATATCCAACAGGTCGTTCAAGCTGGTGTTGGTGCGGTCAGGCTTGTTGCTGGCCAGCACGGCTTGACGGTATTCGAGCCAAGCCCGGTAGCGGGTCTCGAACTCAGCCATTTGCCCCGTTCCTATCCAGCAGATTTTTGCCAAAACATGCGCTGACAGCTCCGCCCTGAGCATCCGCTCGAAGAGCGTCCGGAACTCCATGTTCGTAAACCTAGGCGCATAGCCCGGTAGCACCACGCTCACCCGGAAGGAGTAGGGGTCGTGCGATTCGCAAACTTGGCAGCCTTCTTCGGTACACACAGGCAGCAGCTCGTCGGTGGTCGTCAGGGGCCGCAGCAGCAGGTGTTCCACTACGAAAAAGCCTTCTTGGCTGTACCGTTCCGTCAGGAAATCAATCAGGTATTGGATGGCATCTTCCCGATGATCCTCCGTATCGAAATACTCGATGCGGCGGGCAATGACCTCGCCCGTCTCGTCCACGAGGTTGAAGTAGAATTTGCCGTTTTTCGTGCGCAGCCGCTCAAAGCCGTCAGGGAATTGCCCACGGTCAACTGCCAACTTCATTTCAAGGATGCAGGCTTCTTCCGTTTCGTATTTCGTGGAGCCGCTCAACAGGATTTTCTTCTCGTCCACATCCACCACCCGCCACCTGAACTCGCTCTTGCCGTCCGTGTCTTTTTCTTGGTAAATTTGATAGTCAATATTAGCCAAATTGCGGGGGCGGTAGTTGTCAATGCCCAACAGCCCCGCCACCCGGCGCACCACGCCCGGCACATTGATGGCTGCTGGTGGAGAATCGGCGTCGCTGGCATCGTACCAAAGTTTCAGTGGTTGTGGCTCGCCATTTTCATCGAAACCAAGGCCCGCTGCATTGTAGGCCCTCGCCCGCTGTTGGCTCAACAACGGGTATTCTTTGAGAAAATCGTCCTTGTCGTCAATCACTTCCCAAGCTTGCCGCCGCCCACCGAAAACACGGGTCATCATCAGCACATAGTCGTCAAAACGCTCGGCATAGCGGGCCAGCAGATGGTCTAGCTGGCGGTTGCGGCGCTTTTGGTCGAGCAGGATGTTATCCAGTTTCTTGGAAAAAGGCAGGTCTGCCAGCAATTTTGGCATTTCCGCCAGCCTAAGTTCATAATCAACTTCATCTGTGGCAGCCGACAAATGCTTGAAAATGGCCTTGGCATCCCGCACCCCGACCGCCATTTTTGCAAAATAAGTTTGCCGTGTATGTGCCACATCAACCCTGTCCGGTGCGGGACTGAGCAGGGAGGGCAGTGCTCCCAACAGCGCAGCGTGGTTGCTCAATACTTGGTCAAAGAAAGTCAGGTAAGCCCGCAGTTGCCGGGCCTGCGCCAACCTGCGCACCGCTTCCGCTGCCCCCCCAACGGTGGGCACCCCCATCGGGCCGAGGCCGTAGAGCTTGGGCAGGTCGTTGGCCAGTGTGTTGAACTGGCTGGCGTCCCGCCAAATGCCAAGCGGCAAGGCCAAGTCCCTGGCGGCATTGGCGAGGTTTTCCCGCTTTTTGAGGTCGGCCAACTCAAAGGCCAGCAGCCGGGCGTCCACTTCGTCGGTGTGGGAGTTGTAACGAAAAACGTCTTTGTAAAAACGGATGGGCGAGTTCCTCGACAGCTGAGGCAGCAGCCCCGGCGCAATGTCCACCGACCAAAGCGCACCTTTCTCACTGGCATCGTCCGTCAGTTTCAGGTGAAATTTTGGCACGCTGACCACGCCCGGCACTTGCAGGATGATACCGATGAGGTCGCTCGTGCGCATGGTGCGGCCCGTGTCCGGCATGGCCGATTGCGCCAGCTCGTTTTCATCGAAAAAACCAAACCTCGGCACTGGCCCATCAAAAATCTGCTCGACGGGCGTACCTTTTTCCAGTAACTCATCCAAGCTGAAGCGGTTGACGGGCGGGGTCAAAAACCGCTGCACTTCGTGCAAAATCAGCGCATGAACCTCCTCCACATCAGCGCCCGGAGCGAGTTGGACATCGGCACAAATCGAGAACGGTTGGTAGTCCACTACCTGAATCCCGACGAGGTCTTCGCAGAGGTTCCGGTTAGCCTGAAATATTTGCGACGCCTGTGCGAACACTTCTTCCCGCCGTTTCCGGCGCTGCGTTTCGTTTTTTGTTCCTTCGTAAACTGTGGGGCTTAACTGCAATTGCAGGTCGTACAATCCATTGATTGTCAACGGAATGTATCGGTCACTGGTATTGGCAGGCACCGACGTTTCCAACCTGCTTTTGTTGCAATTGATGAAAATACGTGCCCCCTCGTGCTTGGTCAGCCAAGCGTTCATCACCACTGGGATGTCCATGAAAAGCTTGCGGTAATCGGTCTCCGTGACGGGGCCGCAGGCCAGTGCCTGGGCAGGGGTCTGGAACTGCCGCCGCATATTGGCTTCGTTGCCTTTTTGCGAAGCCAAGAGGTCTTCGATGGGCAATTCCATGCGGTAGCCAAGGTCGGTCAAGGCATAGCAGACAGCTTCGAGCAAGGTAATGCCGGGGTCGTGTGTGTTGTAGTCGGTCCAAACATCGCCCGCTAGCTGCTCGATATGCCCGATGCCTTCCGCACGGAGCTTCGCAAAGTCCATGTCCGGCCAAGCCGGCGCTTTCTTCGATATGGTTGGGCTATTTTGCAAATTATGCGTTTTTGCCCCCCTTGGGGGATGAGTTTTTCAATTGTTTATCACTTGAATCAAATGGCTTTTTGCCGACACCAAAATGGCCTTTGAATTGCTGGCAGCCACTTCGTGCAAGCCCTCCGACAAACCGCTGGGCAGCACCCGGTGCAGCGAAAAATTGTCCAAATAGTCCACGTAAGGCAGTTGCTCCACAAAGGCCACCACTTGGCTGAGGTGAACCCTGCCGCCAAATTGTAGCTCCTGTCCACCTTCAAACGCCCAAGGCGTCAGGTGCCGCACGAGGTCCCGGCTGAGTTGGGCGGCATAAAACCCTGCCTCGAAACCCTGCCGGAACTTCACTTTTGCCGCCAATTGGACTTCTTCAAAATCGGCATTGTCGGCAGTGACCCGCACGAACTTGGCGCTGAGTTTTGCCAGATACGCTTCTACTTCCCTCAACACAGCTGCGCTGAACCGAGGCTGCAGCGGGTCAACAGCGTTTTGGTTGCGGAGCTGTGGCACGAGCACCATCGTCACATTGCCCGGCGAAAACTCGCTTTCTGGCCCCGTATGGTTAAGGCATTTGGCCTTGTACACTGCCGGGAACTGTTCCAGCACCAAATGCTCGTAGTCCCAAATGGCAACTGCCCGGTTTTTGTGGCGGAGCCGTTCGCTGGCCCGAACGTAAAACTGCGCAGGCTGCTCCGTCAATCGCCCTCCAAACGAAGCGTAAGGTTGCTCGATTTTTTTCACGGTGCCCAGTTCCGACGCCATTTTTTTGATGGTAAATGGCGGCAAAGCAGTGGCAAGGTGCTGCCCGTCATTGCCGATATTCACCCAAGTAGCCCGCACCGCCTGCGCATGGATGCCCAGCACCTGGCACACAGCCTGCACATGGCTCGGCACGGTGGCCCGCAGCCAAATCAGCTTGCCATCGAGCAACGTGTTCTCGGCGCTGGCCTCCCTCGGCAAGTTGATTCTGACGATGCCGGATTGCAGGAAGTGGTTGGTGTGGTCAGCCAAGAGGTGCTCCTTGGTGAGGGGGCGCCAATGGTTCTGGCTGAGCACGCTCCAAGCCAGTTTTTGGGTCGGCAACTCCGGGTCGGCGCTGCCTTCTGCCAACTGGAAAAGCAGGTTGACCGTGCGAAGTGGCTCGGCGTTTTCCAACCCGATGTAGAATTCCCCTGCATGGGGGTAGCTGGGAAGCAAGGTTACTTCCGACGAGGGGAGGAAGGGCAAATGCTGCTTGATGTACCCGTGCTGCTCCCTGTGGCCAAAGGGTTCGAGGTGAAAAAACTGGATTTCTCGCCCCAAAAAATCACGCTCGGCCTCGGCCCGTGTAGCCTCGGCATCCAGCGGCTTGGATACGAGCGGTTCGTACCCGGTTTCAGCGGTGTAGCTCAATGAGATGTACTCCGCTTGCGGCGTGTAGGGGAGCGAGGGGTATGGCCTGTCAACATTGTCGGGGTTGGCGTTGTGGCCGGATACGGCGATGGTTTCCCGCACAAAGGCTTCGTGGCCGAAATGTTGGTGCAAGGTCAGTTTCATGAAACCCTCCTTGAGGGCTTCGTTTAGGAATTTTTTCTGCACCAAAAAAGCTTGCAACACCGGAAAACGGAACGGCGTGCGCAACTGAAGCGATAGCGGGGCCAGCAGGCGCTCCGATGCCTGCGTTTTTGAGAACAGGACCGGCCTGAAACCCCGCTGTTGGAAAAGCACAGATTTTGCCAAAACCTGAGAATGCGCCATAAACGGCTGATTAGCAGCGGGTTGCGGAATAGCCCATGCTTGGGCCTCCTGCCCCAATGGCGGAAACAGCGTCACCTCTCCCTGCTGTGGGTTCCACTTGCCGTCCCCTCGAACCGTGACGCCAGCCTTGAAAACATGGTACTGACTGGGGTCGGGGTAGTGCTTGTACCGTTCCGGGAAGCCCGCAGCGGGCAGGTCTTGCCACTTTACGTGCAGCTTCAGGTCGGTGTATTTCTTCGTAAAAACCTCCTCCGAACCAACATAAAAACTGCTGCCCCGCTTGGGCTGCGGGCCAAATGGCTGGAAGGGTTTTGCGGGGTCGAGGGTGCCAAAATCGTTTTCGAGGGCAAGGTTTTTCATGCCCAAGACCTCCACGGCAATTTTGACTTTGTCCAGCCGAAGGCCTTCGAGCGATTGCTTCGCAGCGTGGCGAAACACGATTTTCACCAGCGGTGATGCCGTGTTGAAGCGCTCCTTGAGCACCGTTTCTTGGTAGCCCACCACTGGTTTTTCGCCAGCCGGAATCTGGAACCGGAACTTCAGCTCGTAGCCGTTTTCGATGCGCCGCAGCACTGGCAAATTGTCGGAAGTCCTGCTCCTGACCGTGAATGGCCCAAGCCAACCTTTCTCACCACTTGCTTGAATATCAAGGTTTTGCAAAAAATCTTGCTCGTTCCAATTGGCCATCGGGTCGCTTGCGCCTGAAAGCTTGAAGGACAGCGTGACCCAGCGCTCGCCCTCCGTGAGCAGCAGCATGTGCGAAGCCAATGCCAGGCCCGTGTCCGCTTTCGGAAGCCCCGCATGGCCAAAGGCGGGCCATTTGGTCCCCGGTGCTTCAAACGCTTCGCCCCAACCATCGGCGGTATCGGCAAAGAGGGCCGTGCGCAGTTGGCCACCCTCGTTGAAAACGGAACGGAGGTGCGCCACCCTTGCCCGGTTGAGTATGATTTCGTCGTCGGTGTCGTAGTAAAGTGGCTTGCCAGCTGCATCTTTTCCAGCCAGCAGCCTCGTGCTTTTTTCGATTTTTTGCTCCGCAATGCGCTTGTTCAGCTCAAAAACCACATGGGCTTGGTCGGGCTGCTCCGGTTTTTGCCGAAGGCGAAGTGCGTTCTTGTAAAAAAACTCAAGGTGTTGCCTTGGGAGGTCATTCAGGTGCTTTTGGGAATGTTGGTACAGCTTCAGGAAGGTCAAAAACAGGGCAAGCTGCGGCTCACGGTCAGCGGTTTTTGCCCAATCAGCAGCAGGCAAATTGGCAATGCCTTGCAGGAAATTGCGCCAGTCCCCAGCCACGCTGCCATCGAGTTCGTGGAAGTTCAGTTCAGCCGCCAATTGCGAAGCGTAATGCACCAAGTCCTCGGCGCTGCGGTCGTCCAACTGAACAGAGGCCGGGTCAAGGGCAGGTAAACTGCGTCCCTGTTGGCTGGAGCCATCCCGTTGGAGGGGATTCTTATGTTCGCAAGTCTTTGACATTTAGGGCGTTGTAAATTGCTGGATTGTTAAATTGCTATTGGTTCGATGCTTCGTTTTTATAAAAAGGGAACACCATGTTCTTCCTGGAATTGGTGCCCCTAACTTGGTACACGATTTCAATCAGAATCAGGCCTTCGTTCAGTTGCTCCTCATGGAAAACCACGTCTAGTAAGTTGACCCTCGGCTCGTGGTAGAGGATGGCCGTGAAGATTTTGTCCTTCATAAAAGTCTTGAGCGTGGTGTCGAGCGACTCGAAGACCAACTCGTCCATGTTGCAGCCGAAGGTGGGCTGCATGACCCGCTCCCCGGTGGCCGTGCCGAGCAAGATGCCGAGGCTGCTCTGGATGTCATCGTAGGTGTCGAGCATGGCCACCGTTTCGCCTTGGTTGGCGAAGCTGGGCGGGAAGTCCCAACCCCTGCCCAAAAAGCTGTTTGGCTTCAACATGGCGTCGTTATTTTGTTTCACAAAAAATTGATAATCAACAAATTATCCACCAATCATCACCGTAGGCAACCCAGCTACTACAAAGCCGCCGTGCGCAGTAGCATCGCCCAGCCTGGCTGCGGGCATACCGCCGATGAGCACCGTGGCCGAGCCTTGAACGATGGTGTCGGGCGGGCCGGCACAGACGGCGTTGTCGCCGACCACCGCTGCTGGCAACCCGCCCAAGAGCACCGTGGCCACCCCCGGCCCAATCACCGGGCCACCTACGTGCGGCGCCCCTCCGGGGTTAACCATCGGACAAGTGTGCATATCGCTGAGTCTGGCTGCTGGTGGCATTTTTTTTAATTTATTTTCACAAGGCTACCCTTGATTTCGGCGATACCGCTGGCCTCAACTTTTAGGCTTCCGCCGCCCTTCAGTTCGGTGCTGGCCTGTCCTTCCAGTTTCACATTCAAGCCGCTCAATTCCAGATTTTGGGAGGCCGTCACTTTGATGTTGGAAGCGCTGTTCAGTTCGATGCCATTGTTGTTCATCACGATTTTGTTGCCGTTTTGGTCTTCGAGCGTGATGCCGGAATCCTCATCGCTCAACACGATTTTGTTGCCGCCGGGCGTCTCGAACGTGATGATTTTTTTGTCGTCGTCAAAAGTCCATTTCATCTCGCTTCGGGAGACGAAGCCCTTGAGGTGGTTGTCGTCGCTGGCAGGCACTGGCGAGGGCAGGGCGCTGCTGTGCAACATGCCCAACACGACGGGGTAACGTGGGTCGCCGCCAAGGAACCCGACCGAAACCTCGTCGCCGATTTCGGGGCGGAAAAAACTGCCCCGGCCATTGCCAGCGTCGAGGGTGCTCAACCTGCACCAAGTACCGTTGGCATCGGCACTGACCAGTGGGAGGCGCACCTGAATGCGGTCTTCGCCAGCTGGGTCGTTTTCGAGGGCGGTCACGGTGCCCGTCTGGAGGCCGGGAACTGTTGGAAAAAGCCCATTGCCGCAAGCACCAGCCAAGCCGAAGCGGGTGGCAAACCAAGCGGGGTCCATGCCGAACTGGACATCGGTGGTCCACTCGCCGTTTCCGATTTGGTGGCGCACCCCGGCCACGAAAACCTTGCCCGAAAACCGCTCCCCCACCCCTTCCAGGTTGACCATCGTGCCCGGTTTAACGGTTGCAGCACCTTGGAACTTCGCCCGGCCCCTGATTTTTGCCAAGCGGGATTTTTGCATGCGGGCATTCGCCCAATTTTGCAGTTCCTGCTTTTGTACCGACCCCGGATGACGCAGTGTAAGTGCTTCAAGGTCAATCACTTCCGCCAAGGTTTCAGCCGTTAGATTGCCTTGGTTATTGGCGAGCGGTGTTTGGGATTCGCTTTCCGACACTTCCTGGTTGGCGACATCCCAGCTTTGCGATTTGACGGATTTGAGCGATTCCCGTGCGTCCATTTCCGCATCAAATTCCAATATCGTCGAGCCAAAAACCGCCGTCACCACTGGTTCTTGGTCAAGCACGGGTTTGGCGGTTTTCACCTTGCCATTTTCCACCAGCACCAACTGGCCCGAAAGGTCGGCACGGGTGAGCAGGAAGTCCCAGTCGGTGGCATGGTACTGCACCACCGATTCGAGGGTCAGCTGTGTGGCTTCGACTTGTGCATCAAGGCCCGCTCCAACGATGAGCGCTTCCATGATTTCGCTGTCTTTTTGCTCCGCAAAATATTTGCCCTGCTCGCCGACGGTCATTTTCACGGCCTTGTCACGGCACTCCACAAGGAGCAGTGAGCTGCCTTCCCTGATTTTGAGGCTATGCCGAATCACGATTCCCTTGAAAATGGTTGCTTCCGTATTATTGTAACCTGCCTTGATTTCTATTTCCTTGCCGGGTTCAAAATCAGCTTGGTTGCTGACATCAAAATCGCCAGCCGCAGCCTCCCCGTCCCTGAAAACAATCGTAGCCGAGGGCACCCGGTTCATCTCCCATGCCACGTCAATGGACATTACTTGGTACGCCATTGATACTTGCGAGCCGTCACTCAGCAAGCTGAAAGTGACTAAATCAGTGGCAGTGTTGCCGGATATGGTGCGGTCGTTGTTCATGCAGTCGCTTTTTCAAGGGGTGGAAAAAACAGTTCGTCGCCAGCCCGTAGGCTGCGGAAATTGGTCAGCCCGTTGGCCTTCGCCACTTCGAGGTAGTACTTTGAGTCGCCATAAATACGGCAGCACATGAGTGGGAGCGTATCGCCCGCCAACACCATCCGAAGGTGCGTCACATCGGGCGATTGGGCATTTTCGAGGGCCACCCGGAAGTTTTCCTCCACACTGCCCTTGAAGCTGGCTTTGGCCACTGCCCGGATGGGCCTCCCATCGGGCTTGAAGAGCTTGAACTGGATTTGGAGGGTGCTCATCCGGCCTTTGAAGAGCATGGTGCCCCAAATCAATTTCAGGTAACGGGGCTGGTGAATCTCCCCTTCGTAAGCCGTGAGCATGTCCTTGAAGCGCTGCAAATCCTCGGTGATGTCCGGTTTGGGCGGCACGAAGATGTTGCCCGTTTGCACCGTCCCTGTGGCGTCGAACAGAAACTCGAAGGAAAGCTCCTCTGGCTTGGTATGCGTGAAGCCCAACTGTGCGCTGCTCGCCCCTTGTCCCTGCCCTTCGTTGTACTCGATTTTGTAGTCCATCTGGTACGACTCCGGGTTGATGAGCACCTCGAAGGGACTACCATCCTGGGAGTTGTCGCTGTAATCAGCCTTTTTATAGGCGACAATTTTCATTTTCTTGAGTTCACCAAGTGGCATGGGTCGTGGATTGTTGTGATTGTTGGATTGTTGTAATTGTTGGGGTTTTAGCCAACAAACCAACAAGTATTTCACCTTTCATTGCGCTGTTTCAAGATTTCAAGCACCTTCTCCACACATTCGGCCACCAGCTTGTCCGTGTCAGCAGGCGAAGCGGGTTGGCCACTGGCCGAGCCTGTGCTCCCTGCTGTCTGTTGCCCACCAACTTGGTTGATGGTGGCCTTGATGTGCAATTCCTTGATTTCGATAGGCATTTTTATGCTGTTTTGCTTCGCAAAAATTTGATTGTCAAATAGTTGTGAAATATTGGTAGCTCAATTCAAAGGTTTCGACCACCACGCTGTTGTCGTCGGACTTGAACTCGCTGACCGACCATTTTTTGGGCCAGGCATTGACGACGTTCCAAGTTTTGACGGGGGTGCCTTTGTCGTTGAGCAAGTGAACGATGACCGTCGTCGGCTTGAAAACCATGCTTTCAAAGGCATCCTTGCACCATTTGACCACTTTGGAAT